>NZ_JAVKPR010000089.1:0-594 GCF_040980905.1 Kocuria sp. CPCC 205235 | reverse complement strand
AGGTGCCGCACGTGCCGGCGGTCCACGCCGGTGTCCAGGTCCAGGGTGGTGGTGAGCATCCGCATCACCGTGGGCCAGGACAGGTGCGCCTCGTGCGCGACCCGGGACACCGCCCGCGGCTCGGCCCGGCAGGCGGTGATCACCTGCTCGGTCAGCCGGGTCGTGACCCTCGCCCGCGCGGGCAGCTGCTCGGTCTCCTCGGTGAACGACCGCCGCGGGCACAACGACTCACGGCAGGCGTAGCGGCGCTTGCGCACGAGCACGTCGAGCCGCTCACCCCCGCACGGCACGTCCTTCACGCGCTGGGTAGGTCTTGCCTGGATCCGCGAGGACAGCACCCCGCAGGAGGGGCAGGCGCCCTCGCTCGTGGTCGTCTCGATCAGCACCTGCCGCGGTTGCTCAACGCCGACGCCAGGGGTGGCCGAGACGACTCGGTAACCGGACAGGTTGAACAGGATCGACGCCGCATCGACGTCGAACGTAGGCTTGTGCACGCTCGCGGTCCTCGCTCATGAGATGTCTAGACAACACCCATGCTGGCGTAGGGCCGCGAGCCCTACTTCAGGGCCCCACCACGCTCAAAGTTGAAGAGCC
>NZ_JAVKPR010000014.1:0-93611 GCF_040980905.1 Kocuria sp. CPCC 205235 | reverse complement strand
TGGAATACCGGACCCAGGCCCTAGCGGCCTAAGCTTTTACTTGGCCAGTCCAACTTCTTGGGACCAGTTCAATTGACGGCGTGGGCCCCGGACCGCTCGTACAGAGCGATCCGGGGCCTTTCTCCTGTGATAGCGTCACATCAAGATCGCAACCTTTAAGTCCGTCCAGTGAGGCGGGGAAGGAGGCGGCACGTGAGCGTGCCCGAACACGGCGAATCATTGCCCGCGACCACGTCGCGCGTGATTCTCTCGACTGCCGACATAGACCGGGCCCTGACCCGGATAGCCCACGAGATCCTGGAGTCCAACAAGGGCACCGCAGGTCTCGTGATTTTGGGCATCGCCCGCCGCGGTTATCCACTGGCCCAGCGTTTGGCCGCCAAGCTCGAACAGACCGACGAGTCGTTCGATGCCCGTACGTCCACCGGACAGTTGGACATCACCATGTACCGCGATGATCTGCGCAAGAATCCCGCGCGGACCCCGCAACCCACCATTATCCCGGACAGTGGCATCGACGGCCGCACCGTGGTGCTCGTGGACGACGTCCTGTTCTCGGGCCGCACTATCCGCGCGGCCCTGGACGCCCTGGTGGACGTGGGTCGCCCCAAGGTCGTGCGCCTGGCCGTTCTGGTCGACCGCGGTCACCGCGAACTCCCCATCCGTGCCGATCACGTGGGCAAGAACCTGCCGACGTCTTCGCAGGAAAAGGTCCGGGTACTGCTGCGCGAATCGGATCCCGAAGAACGCGCGGAGAACCACGAGGACTGCGTGGTCATCGACGCCCCCGTCGCCTCCGATCCTGACGTGGCACGCGCGGAGAAAGGGGTCACCTCGTGAAGCACCTGCTGACCACCGCCGACCTGAGCTACGCCGACGCCCTCAGCATTCTGGACACCGCCGATCAAATGGCCTCCGTGTCCTCACGTTCCGTGAAGAAGCTGCCCGCCCTGCGCGGTCGCACCGTGGTCAACCTGTTCTTCGAGGACTCCACCCGCACCCGCATTTCTTTCGAAACGGCCGCCAAGCGACTCTCGGCGGACGTGATCAATTTTTCCGCCAAGGGGTCCTCGGTCTCCAAGGGTGAATCCCTCAAAGACACCGCGCAGACGCTGATGGCCATGAGCGCGGACGCCGTGGTCATCCGCCACGGTGCCTCGGGCGCACCCCAGCAGCTCGCGTCGTCGGGCTGGATCGACGCCGCCGTGGTCAACGCCGGTGACGGCAAGCACGAGCACCCCACCCAGGCATTACTGGATGCGATGACCCTGCGGCGGGTGCGCGCGCGTCGCGAGGACCGGCCCAGCACGGGCATGGACCTGGAAGGTATGCACGTGGTGATCGTGGGGGATGTGCTGCACTCCCGCGTGGCCCGCTCCAACGTGTGGCTGCTCAACACCCTGGGAGCGCGCGTGACCTTCGTGGCACCCCCCACGCTGTTGCCCGTGGGCATGGGTCACTGGCCGTGCGAGGTCTCCTACGACCTGGACGAGGTACTCGCGCAACGTCCTGACGCGGTGATGATGCTCCGGCTGCAGAGCGAACGCATGAACGCCGCGTTCTTCCCGAGCGAGCAGGAGTACACGCGTGCGTGGGGATTGACCCCGGAACGTGTTGCCGCACTGGACGCGATGGATGCGCCCACCGTGATCATGCACCCGGGACCCATGAATCGCGGCCTGGAAATCTCGTCCGAAGCGGCTGATTCACCCCGGTCCACCGTGCTGGCCCAGGTGGCCAACGGTGTGTCCGTGCGCATGGCCGTGTTGTTCCTGTTGCTCTCGGGAGACGAGAGCACCCCGTCCCTCTCCGACAATTGAAGGTGACATCGTGAGTTCCTTTCTCATCAGCACTGTGAGCCCCGAGGGCTCGGACCCCGTTGACCTTCTGATCGTGGACGGCGTGATCCAGGCCGTGGGCGAGCCCGGCTCCCTGGAGACCCCGGACGATGTCACCGTGGTGGACGGCACCGGACTCATTGCCTTGCCCGGCCTGGTGGACATGCACACCCACTTGCGCCAGCCCGGCCACGAGGATGCCGAAACGGTCGACACCGGAACCCGCGCCGCGGCCAAGGGCGGTTACACCGCGGTCTTCGCCATGGCGAATTCCAAGCCCGTGGCGGACACCGCCGGTGTGGTGGAGCAGGTCTGGCAGCTCGGTCAGGACGCCGGCTGGGCGGACGTGCACCCCGTGGGCGCCGTAACCGTTGGGTTGGAGGGCCAACAGCTGTCCGAGATTCGTGCCATGGCCGAATCCCGCGCTCAGGTGCGGATGTTCTCGGATGACGGCAAGTGCGTCCACGACCCCGTACTCATGCGCCGCGCCCTGGAATACGTGAAGTCCTTCGACGGACTGGTCGCCCAGCACGCCCAGGAACCGCGCCTGACCGAGGGCGCGCAGATGAACGAGGGTGTCGTCTCGGCGGAACTCGGGCTGACCGGTTGGCCGGCCGTGGCGGAGGAAGCCATCATCGCCCGAGACGTCCTGCTGGCCCAGCACGTGAACTCCCGGTTGCACATCTGCCACCTCTCGACCAAGGGCTCGGTGGAGATCGTGCGCTGGGCCAAGGAACGCGGCATCAACGTGACCGCGGAGGTCACCCCGCACCACCTGCTTCTCACCGAAGAACTGGTGCGCACCTTCGACCCGGTTTACAAGGTCAACCCGCCGCTGCGCACCGATGAGGACGTCATGGCGCTGCGCGAGGCCGTGGTGGACGGCACGATCGACGTGATCGGCACCGACCACGCTCCCCACACCATTGAGGACAAAGAATCCGAGTGGAGCTGCGCCGCAATGGGCATGACCGGTCTGGAGACCGCACTGTCCGTTGTGCAGAAGACCCTGGTGGACACCGGAATGATCGACTGGTCGACGGTGGCCAGGATCACCTCGCGCCGCCCGTCCGAGATCTTGCGTCTGCGGGATCAGGGTGGCGCACTCGAGGCCGGCGCTCCCGCCAACATCACGCTGTGGAATCCGGCGGGGGAGACCCCGGTCAATCCGGAAACGCACGTGTCCAAGGGTCGCAACAGCCCCTACAAGGGCATGCCGCTTCCGGGCAGCGTGAGCGCAACCTTCTACCGGGGCCACCCCGTGGTCCTGGACGGAGAGCTCAACTCGCCGCTGTCCTCCTGAGACCCGCTCCGACCCGTATCACGAAAGGCAACCCCGTCCATGTCTGACAAGCTTCTCCCCACGCTCCTCGCGATCCTGATCGTGGTGGTGCTCTTCGCCCTGGTGTGGTGGGGGTGGCGTGGCCGCATTCGACGCCAGTCGGACGTGCCCCAGTTGCCGCAGGCACCCGTTGACCTGCTGGATCGGCTCGTGACCCGAGCGGACGGCATGTACGTGGTGACCACCTACACGGCCCAGCCGCTCGAGCGGATCGCGATTCACGGCCTCGGAGTGCGCTCCAACGCTGAGGCGATCGTCGCCGAGGACGGCGTGCTGATCAACCGTCAGGGCGCTCAGGACGTCTACATCCCCCGCGAGCAACTGCGCTCGGTGGCCACCGCCTCCGGAATGGTCGGCAAGTTCGTTGAACGTGACGGCCTGGTCGTGTTCACGTGGGAACTCGGCGAGACCGTGGTTGACACCGGCTTCCGCGCACGCAACGGCGAGGAATCCCGCGAACTCGAGAACGCGGCGTCGGCCCTCGTGAACGCCCACTGAATTAGCTTCCGTTGCGCCCAGCGCATGCAGTTTTTCATGAAAAGGAAAGGAGTTCTTCGTGAACTCACACCCCCTTCAACCGTCCGTCCTGGTGCTCGAGGACGGCCGCGTGTTCCGCGGCCGTTCCTGGGGCGCTCCCGGCAACACCTTTGGTGAGGCCGTGTTCGCCACCGGAATGACCGGCTACCAGGAAACGCTGACGGACCCCTCCTACGCGGGCCAGATCGTCATCCAGACCGCACCGCACATCGGCAACACCGGCGTCAATGAGCAGGACGCCGAGTCCCGCAAGATCTGGGTCAACGGTTTCGTGGTGCGCGACCCGGCGCGCCGCGCATCCAACTGGCGCTCCGAGCGCAGCCTGGACGACGAGCTCGCCGCCCAGGACATCGTGGGTCTGCAGGGTGTGGACACCCGCGCTCTCACGCGTCACCTGCGCGACAAGGGCGCAATGCGTGCCGGCATTTTCGCCGGCGACGACGCCGCTCGGCCCGTGTCCGAGCTGGTCCAGCTCGTCAAGGACCAGCCCACCATGGAGGGTCAGAGCTTGGCCGAGTCGGTCAGCATCGACGAGGCCTACGTGGTGGAACCGGCCGATCACGGCTGGGATGGCCCGGTCAAGCACGACCTGGCCGCCGTAGACCTGGGCATCAAGGGCATGACCCCGCAGCGTTTCGCGGAGCGCGGTGTGCGCGTGCACGTGCTGCCCGCGACCACCACGTTCGAGGACATCACGAACCGCAACGTGGACGGTGTGTTCTTCTCCAACGGTCCGGGCGACCCGGCGACCGCGGATCACCAGGTGGCGCTGCTGCGCGAGGTCCTGGACGCCAAGATCCCGTTCTTCGGAATCTGTTTCGGCAATCAGCTGTTGGGCCGCGCCCTGGGCTTCGGCACGTACAAGCTGCCCTTCGGCCACCGCGGCATCAACCAGCCCGTCATGGACCTGACCACGGGCAAGGTGGAAATCACCTCTCAGAACCACGGGTTCGCCGTGGACGCGCCGGTGGGGGAGACGGTGACCGCACCCGAATCCCGCTTCGGCCGTACCGAGGTATCCCACGTGGGGCTCAACGACAACGTGGTGGAGGGCATCCGTTGCCTGGATCTGCCGGCCTTCTCGGTGCAGTACCACCCCGAGGCCGCCGCGGGTCCGCACGACGCCGCCTACCTTTTCGACCGCTTTATCGACGTGATGGACCGGGCCGCTCAGGGCACCGCGACTCAGGAAGCAGGACAGCGCTAATGCCCCGCAGGCAAGATTTGAACAGTGTTTTGGTGATCGGCTCCGGCCCCATCGTGATCGGCCAGGCCGCGGAGTTCGACTATTCCGGTACCCAGGCGTTGCGCGTGCTCAAGGACGAGGGCATTCGCGTGATCCTCGTGAACTCGAACCCCGCGACCATCATGACGGACCCCGAGTTCGCTGACGCCACCTACGTGGAACCGATCACCCCCGAGGTGGTCGAGAAGATCATCGAGAAGGAACGTCCCGACGCCGTTCTGCCCACCCTGGGTGGCCAGACCGCGCTCAATACCGCGCTGGCACTGGATGCGAACGGTGTGCTGGACAAGTACGACGTCGAACTGATCGGCGCGGACGTCGAGGCCATCAACCTGGGCGAGGACCGCGAGGCGTTCAAGGGCGTGGTGGAGCGCTGCGGCGCGGAATCCGCCCGCTCGGTGATCGTCCACTCCATGGACGAGGCCCTGGCCGCCGCCGAAACCCTCGGCTACCCCATGGTGGTCCGCCCGTCCTTCACCATGGGTGGACTGGGCTCCGGCATGGCCTACAACGAGGCCGACCTGCACCGTATCGCCGGCGCCGGCATCCAGTACTCGCCCACCTCCGAGGTGCTGCTCGAAGAATCCATCCTCGGATGGAAGGAATACGAGCTGGAGATGATGCGCGACGCCAACGACAACGTGGTGGTCGTGTGCTCGATCGAGAACGTGGACCCCGTGGGCGTGCACACCGGTGACTCGATCACCGTGGCCCCCGCGTTGACCCTGACCGACGTGGAATACCAGCGGATGCGCGACATCGCGATCGCCGTGATCCGCGAGGTGGGCGTGGACACCGGCGGCTGTAACATCCAGTTCGCCGTGGAGCCGGACACCGGTCGCATCGTGGTCATCGAAATGAACCCGCGTGTCTCCCGTTCCTCCGCGCTGGCCTCCAAGGCCACGGGCTTCCCGATCGCCAAGATCGCGACCAAGCTCTCGCTGGGCTACACACTGGACGAGATCCCCAACGACATCACGCAGAAGACCCCGGCGAGCTTCGAGCCGACGCTGGACTACGTGGTCGTCAAGGTTCCGCGCTTCGCGTTCGAGAAGTTCCCGGCCGCGGATCCGACACTGACCACCACCATGAAGTCGGTGGGCGAGGCCATGGCCATCGGTCGTAACTTCACCGAGGCGCTGCAGAAGGCATTGCGCTCCCTCGAGCAGAAGGGATCGTCCTTCGACTTCACCAAGCCCGCGGTGGAGGCCGGCCCCAACACCGTGGCCCGGCTGGTGGAACGCACCAAGGAGACCACCATGGAGCGCTTACGCAACGTGCAGCAGGCGCTGTTGGCCGGTGCCACGGTGGAGCAGGTTTTCGACGCGACCGCGATCGACCCGTGGTTCTTGGACCAGATCCAGCTCCTCAACGAAACCGCCGAGCTGATCCGAGAGGACCGCGATCTGCGCCCCGAGACGCTGCGCGAGGCCAAGCGCCACGGCTTCTCCGACGCGCAGATCGGTGAACTCGTGCACCTGGACGAGGCCGTGGTGCGCGGTATCCGCCACGCCCTGGACATCCGTCCGGTGTTCAAGACCGTGGACACGTGTGCGGCCGAGTTCGAGGCGTTCACGCCGTACCACTACTCGAGCTACGACGAAGAGAACGAGATCGCCCCGCACGACAAGCCGTCGATCATGATCCTCGGTTCGGGACCCAACCGCATCGGTCAAGGCATCGAGTTCGACTACTCGTGTGTGCACGCCTCCATGGTGCTGCGTGAGGCCGGGTACGAGACCGTCATGGTCAACTGCAACCCGGAGACGGTTTCCACCGACTACGACATCTCCACTCGCCTGTACTTCGAACCGCTCACGTTCGAGGACGTCATGGAGATCGTGGAGGCCGAACGCCGCAGCGGTGGCCTCATGGGTGTGTTCGTGCAGTTGGGCGGCCAGACCCCGCTCAAGTTGGCCGCCGATCTGAAGGCCGCGGGTGTGCCCATTCTGGGGACCACCCCCGAGGCCATCGATCTGGCGGAGGACCGCGGCGAATTCGCCCGCGTGCTCCACCAAGCCGGTCTGCGCCAGCCCAAGAACGGCACCGCCTCCACCTTCGAGGAGGCGAGTGCGATCGCCAACGACATCGGATACCCGGTGCTCGTGCGTCCCTCGTACGTGCTCGGCGGCCGCGGCATGGAAATCGTCTACGACGAGGACTCACTGCGCCGTTATCTCGAGAACGCGACCGAGGTGAGCGCCAACCGCCCCGCGCTGATCGACAAGTTCCTGGAAGATGCCATCGAGATCGACGTGGACGCGCTCTTCGACGGCAAGGAAGTGTACGTGGGCGGCGTGATGGAGCACATCGAGGAGGCCGGTATTCACTCCGGTGACTCCGCGTGCGTGCTCCCGCCGGTCACGCTCGGTCCCGAGGTCGTGCAGCGTGTCCGAGAGGCCACCGCCGATATCGCCCGCGGTGTGGGGGTCAACGGACTGATCAACATCCAGTTCGCCCTGGCATCGAACATCCTCTACGTGATCGAGGCCAACCCGCGCGCCTCGCGCACCGTGCCGTTCGTCTCCAAGGCAACGGGCGTGCAGTTGGCCAAGGCCGCCGCACTCATGGGCACGGGCCGTTCCATCGCCCAGCTGCGGGACGAGCACGTGCTGCCGTCCAAGTACGACGGCGCGGACCTCCCGGTGAACACCCCGGTCGCCGTGAAGGAGGCCGTGCTGCCCTTCGCCCGCTTCCGTACCGCCGAGGGTTCCGTGGTGGATTCGCTGCTGGGTCCGGAGATGCGCTCGACCGGTGAGGTCATGGGCATCGACAAGTACTTCGACACCGCGTTCGCCAAGGCCCAGGCCGCCGTGGGCGGGCCGTTGCCGACCTCCGGGCGCCTGTTCGTCTCGGTGGCCAACAAAGACAAGCGCTCCGCGGTCATCTACGTGAAGATGTTCTCGAACCTCGGTTTCGAGATCGTCTCCACGGGCGGCACCGCCGATGTGCTGCGCCGCAACGGCATCGAATCCACCGTGGTCTCCAAGATCACGGACGCCCCCGAGGGGGAGGATTCCGTGGCGGACTGGATCACCGACGGCAAGATCGACCTGATCTTCAACACGCCTTCCGGCGGGCAGAAGGCACGCAGCGACGGCTACCAGATCCGCGCGGCGGCCACGTCCATCGGTGTGCCGATCATGACCACGGTGTCCGAGCTCGGTGCCGCGCTGCAGGCCATCACGGCGCAGCGGCAGTACTCGTGGTCGGTCAACAGCCTGCAGGTGCACGAGAAGAACCTGCGCGACGCCGTCCTCGCCGGGGAAGCGCGTGGCTGAGCAGGGAACACATCGAGCGGGTGACGACGCCGCGGCGTCGTCACCCGCGCTCGGGTCGCCCGAGGCATCGACCGCGGCCCGTGCGCCTTTCGGGACACGACTGCGCGAGGCCATGCTCAGGCACGGTCCGCTGTGCGTGGGCATCGACCCCCACCCGGCGTTGCTGGACGCTTGGGGACTGCCGTACTCGGTCGCGGGCCTGGAGAAATTCTCCTTGACCGTGGTCGAGGCGGCCGAGGGCCACGCGGCCACCCTGAAACCTCAGGTGGCGCTGTACGAGGCGTTCGGATCGGCCGGCATGGCGGTGCTCGAACGTGTGCTGAAGGAATCCCGCGAGGCCGGGGTCCTGAGCATTGCCGATGCCAAGCGCGGTGACATCGGGTCGACCATGGCCGCCTATGCGACGGCGTGGCTTTCCGATGATTCGCCGCTCGCGGCGGACTCCGTGACGCTGAGTCCGTACCTCGGGTTCGAATCTTTGCGGCCGGCCCTGGATCTCGCCCGCGAAACGGGCCGCGGAACCTTTGTCCTTGCGTTGACATCAAATCCCGAGGGCGCGAGCGTTCAGCACGTGGGAGGTGCTGAATCGGTGGCGAAGACAATCCTGAAAGCTGTACAGCACGAAAATCTTCGGAATACCGCTGCTACCTCGGTAAATAGCGTGTCGGGCGTCACAGAGAACCGTGACGAACGGACATCACAGGTAAATCGTGACCAAATCGTTATAAATGGTAAAAATAATACTCTGGGATGTTGCGGAGTGGTTATTGGTGCCACCGTCTCGGATGCCCTCTCACAACTGCAGATAAACCTCCAGGGCTTCAACGGCCCGATCCTTTCCCCGGGTTATGGGGCCCAGGGGGCCGATGCACACGCGGTGGCCGAGGTGTTTGGCCAGGTCAGCGGGAATGTTCTTGCTAATTCATCCCGGGGTGTCTTACGCCATGGTCCGGACGTTTCCGCATTGCGTTCAGCAATGCAGCGAGCCGGTGATGAACTTAGCGCTGCCCTTTATGGATGAATCGCTTCTCTGAAAGAGGCTGAAACACCACAGAAAACCCTGATCAGGGGCTATTCGTGGTGTTTACGGCTTTATTAATGTCGGGTACTTTTCCGATAGCGGCTACCCCCCAGATCCGCTACTGCAGGCGTGTGGGAGCGCACGCAGAGCAACCAGAGGAGAGAGATCCATATGGCATTACGTCCATTGACAGATGAAGAGAGAGCGCGGGCACGTGAGAAGGCGACTGCAGCGCGAACAGTGCGGGCGGAGGTGAAGAAAGCACTGCGTGAGGGCACCATGACCGTGGCCGAGGTTCTGCAACGCGGCGACAGCGATGAAGCCGTGAGCCGACTGAAGGTCACGGATCTGCTCGAAGCCACCCCCGGAATCGGAAAGGTCCGATCGGCGGCCATCATGGACCAGATCGGTATCGCACGAACCCGTCGGGTGCGTGGTTTGGGGCAGCACCAGCGACGTGCATTGATCGACTACCTTGACCGGTGAGTCGAGATCCACACCGGCGGAGCATTCGGTGAGCAGCGGCACATTGTTGTGAACGCAGCTGTTTGATCCCATTGATTGACCCGTTGGTACAGTGGCGGAACAGGTTTTCACCTGTTCCGCCACTTCTTTTTCCGGAGGTCCACGTGCCCGTCAAACCCACCGTCACCGTGCTGGCTGGACCCACGGCGGTCGGCAAGGGCACCGTGTCCACCTACATCCGCGATCACTACCCGCAAGTGTGGTTGTCGGTTTCGGCCACCACGCGTGCGGCTCGTCCCGGTGAGGTGGACGGTGTGCACTACTTCTTCGTCTCGGACGAAGAGTTCGATTCCATGGTGGCCAACAACGATTTGTTGGAGTGGGCCGTGGTGCACAATTCGCACCGCTACGGCACACCTCGGCAAAAGGTGGACCAAGCGTTGGCCCAGGGCAGAAGCGTGTTGTTGGAGATCGACCTGCAGGGCGCGCGTGAAATCAAGCGCACCCTGCCGTCCGCTCAGTTCGTGTTCTTGGCCCCGCCCAGCTGGGAAGAAATGGTGGCGCGATTGGTCGGTCGTGGGACCGAAACACCGGAGCAGCAGCAGCGACGGCTGGAAACAGCTAAAGTAGAGCTTGCGGCGCAACCAGAATTCGATCACACGGTGATCAATGACCGCGTGGAACGCGCCGCCGCTGAACTTGTAGAGCTCATGGGGTTGCCCGCCCAGACGCGGGACTGACCGCTGATCACCACGCACCCAGCCCACACGGCCAGGAGCCTACCCATTACCAAGAAGTCCATGACAGGAGTCATTCACTCGTGAGCACGAATTACGAAGGCATCGTCAACCCGCCCATCGACCGGTTGCTCGGCAAGACCGATTCCAAGTACGGGCTGGTCATCTTCGGTGCTCGGCGTGCCCGTCAGATCAACGCGTACTACTCGCAGTTGCACGAGGGCCTGTTCGAGTACGTGGGTCCGCTCGTGGACACCCAGCTCAACGAGAAGCCGCTGTCTATCGCGTTCCGCGAGATCGACGAGGACCTGATCGAGACCACCGAGGTCGATCACGCGGGCTTCTCCGCCAACGGCCAGCTCGTGACCGAGGAAGCAGCGTCCGCTGACGTCTTCGGCGGCGACTTCTTCGCTCAGGGCACCGACGAGGCCTCCGCGCCCATGTTCTCCGACAGCGCCGAGGTGGCCCCGGAAGAAGTCGTTGAGGTCGAGGAGGTCGTCGAGACCGAGGAACCCACCGACAAGTGACGGTTCCGCACGCTTCGGGTACCCCCGTTCACTCCCAATCGACCGCGCCGTTGCGCGTGGTCCTGGGCGTGGGCGGGGGTATCGCCGCATATAAGGCTGCACTGCTGACGCGCTTGTTCACCGAGGCCGGCCATCACGTGGTGCCCATGCCCACCGCGGCCGCGCTTGAATTCGTGGGGGCACCCACGTGGGAGGCGCTCACGGGGGAGTCGGTCTCCACGTCCGTGTTCGATCGCGTGGACACCGTCAATCACGTCTCCCAGGGGCAGCAAGCGGACCTGGTGGTCATCGCACCGGCCACCGCGGACCTGATGGCCAAGATCGCCCACGGCCTGGCGGACGACCTGTTGACGACTACGGTCCTGGCCTCCCGGGCGCCTGTCGTGCTGGCCCCGGCCATGCACACGGAGATGTGGCTCAACCCCGCAACCCAACGCAACGTGGCGCTGCTGCGCGAGCACGGGCACACGGTCATCGACCCGGATACGGGCCGGTTGACGGGTAAGGACAGCGGGCCGGGCAGGCTTCCCGAGCCCCAGCGAATTTACGACGCCGCTCTGGCCGTTCTCGTGCACGGCACCGAAGCGGCGTCGTCGGGCCCGCTGGCCGGGCGTCGAGTCCTGATCACGACGGGAGGAACCCGCGAGGCGCTGGACCCCGTGCGTTTCCTGGGCAATCGGTCTTCGGGCAAACAGGGGATCGCGCTGGCCGAGTCCGCCCGGGACGCGGGAGCCACCGTGCATCTGATCGCGGGACATGTGGAGACCGAGCTGCCGAGCGGCGTCGAGATCTCGAACGTGTCCTCCGCCCTGGAACTCCACGACGCGACGCGCGACGCCGCTGAGCAAGCGGACGTCGTGATCATGGCGGCTGCCGTGGCGGATTATCGACCCGTGTCGGTTGGGGAGCACAAGATGAAGAAGTCCGAGGACGGCACGGACCCCGTCATCGAGCTCACCCGCAATCCGGACATCCTGCGCGCCCTCGTGGACGATCGCAAGAACACGGGCCGCGAGCAGCTGATCGTGGGATTCGCGGCGGAAACCGGTGACGGCGAGCACTCCGTACTGGACTTCGGCCGGGCCAAACTGCAGCGCAAGGGCTGTGACCTGCTGGTCGTGAACGAAGTGGGTACGTCCAAGGTGTTCGGCCAGGACGCGACCGAGGTCACGGTGCTGTCTGCGCACGGCACCGAGGACGCTCACGCCGCCGGCTCCAAGGCCGAGGTGGCGCAATTCATCGTGGATCGTGTGGGCCTCGAACTGGGAGTCTGAGTGGACGGGTAGTCTTGGACGGTGACCGAATCTAGCCCCCACCTGAGAATTTTCACCTCCGAATCAGTGACGGAGGGACACCCGGACAAAATCTGTGACCAGATCTCGGATTCCATCCTGGACGCCCTGCTCACCGAGGATCCCGAGTCCTCGGTGGCCGTGGAGACCATGGTGACCACCGGACTGGTTCACGTGGCCGGTGAAGTCAAAACCAAGGCGTACGTGGAGATCCCGCACATCGTGCGCAAGTGCCTCCTGGACATCGGCTACAACTCGTCCGTGCACGGCTTCGACGGCGAGTTCTGCGGCGTGTCGATCAGCGTTGGCGAGCAGTCCAGTGAAATCCACGATGGCGTGTACAACTCCCTGGAGAGCCGTTCCGGTGTGGCCAAGGATCCGCGTGACATTCAGGGCGCCGGGGACCAGGGCCTGATGTTCGGTTACGCGTCGGACGAGACCGACGTGCTCATGCCCGCACCGATCTCCATTGCCCACCGGTTGTCCGAGCAGCTCACCCGCGTGCGCAAGACGGCCGTGCTGCCGAACCTCCGCCCGGACGGCAAGACCCAGGTGACCCTGGGCTACGACGGGCACACTCCCGTGTCCGTGGAAACCGTGGTCGTGTCCTCGCAACACGCCGAGGGATATGACCTGAATCAGCTGGCCACCGACATCTCTCAGTCCGTGATCGACCCGGTGCTCGCCGATTCCGGCCTGGACCTGTCCAACACCAAGATCATCGTGAACCCCGCCGGCAATTTTGTCCGCGGTGGCCCCGTGGGTGACGCAGGTCTGACCGGCCGCAAGATCATCGTGGACACCTACGGCGGTATGGCCCGCCACGGCGGCGGTGCGTTCTCCGGTAAGGACCCGTCCAAGGTGGACCGTTCCGCCGCGTATGCCATGCGCTGGGTCGCCAAGAACGTGGTGGCAGCGGGTCTGGCGCGCCGAGCCGAGGTGCAGGTCGCGTACGCGATTGGTCAGGCGCACCCGGTGGGTCTGTACGTGGAGACCTTCGGCACCGAGACCGTGGACCCGCAGCGCATCGAGAAGGCCATCCTGGAGGTCTTCGACCTGCGACCGTTGGCCATCATCGAGGACCTGAACCTCAAGCGCCCCATTTACGCCAAGACCGCGGCGCACGGTCACTTCGGCCGCACTGACCCCGATTTCACCTGGGAGCGCACCGACCGCGTCGAAGCGTTGCGTTCCGCCGCGGGACTGTGAGCGAGCGTTCCGGGCCGGGGGCAGTTCCCGACCCGGACGCCGCCCCGGAGCAACTCTCCCTGGACGGGTTGCCCGAACCTTCACCCGCACCCAAGAAATCTGACCTTCCGGTGGGGGCTGAAGGCCCGGCACCCGAAAACCCCATTGCCAAGGTGTTGTTGGACGCCTATGTTCCCCACCTTGATCGGCTCTTCGACTACCGCGTGAGCGCCGGTCTCGACCCGGACGCCGTGGTGGGTGCCAAGGTCTCCGTTCCTTTCTCCGGCCGCCTGATGACCGGATGGATCGTGGACCGCGTTGCCGAGTCCGACGTGACCGGTCGTCTCTTGAGCATCCGCAAGGTCCTTTCTCCGTTGCCCGTGCTCAAGCCGGGGATCGTGGAGCTGGCTCAGGCCGTGGCCGCCCGTTCTGCCGGAACCGTGTCGGACGTCCTGCGGGTAGCCGTGCCACCGCGAGTGGCCCGTATCGACAAGGAAATGCTGGCGCGCCGGAAGGCGGCTGCGGCCGAAGAATCCGAGGCGATACCGGCAACGGGCGATACGACCAAACACGACGCCGACGCCGCCAACGTGGCGCACGGCGATCCCCAAGCCGGCGAGCTCGGGCCGTCGGATGCCGAAGACGTGAAGCCTTCGGGCGACGTCGACAATGCGGCCGAAACTACCGAGGCGACCGACGCGGAGAAACCCGACCCAGCGACGTCGGCGGGGGAGGAGCCCGACGCGCCGGTCACCGTGCCTCGTGAACTCTGGCGTTACTACGACGGCGGCCCCGAGTGGCTCACCGCGGCCACGGAGGGAGCTCCGGCCCGAGCTGTGGTCGAAGTGTTGCCGTCCCCGGAGGACCACGACTGGGCCCTCCTGACGGCCTCCGCCATGGCCGCCACCTACGAGGCCGGGCACGGCGCCTTGGCCGTGGTGCCCGACTACAAGTCGCTCGAGCGCCTGGCAGCGGGTCTCGAATCGCTGGTGGGATCTGACCGCGTGGTGCGACTGCACGCCGACGACGGCCCAACGCCGCGATACCGGGGCTACATGGAGCTGTCCCTGGGCTACAAACGCTTGGCGATCGGCACGCGTTCCGCCGCCTACGCACCCGTTCACGATCTGCGCCTGGTGTGCTGTCATGACGACGGTGACACAAGCTATGTGGAGCAACGCGCGCCGTATCAGCACACGCGAGACGTGTTGTTGTTGCGCGCCCAGCAGGAAGACACGGCGGCGTTGTTCACGGGTTACAGCGTGAGTCCGGAAGCGCAGCGTCTCATCACCACGGGCTGGGCGGCCCACCTGCGTCCCGAGCGTGCGACCCTGCGCACGCACTCACCGAGGGTCGAGGCGACATCGGACTCGTTCAATCTGTCGCGCGATCCCATGGCCGCGCGAGCGAGGCTGCCGCACGAGGCGTTCCGGGTGGCTCAGCAGGCACTGACTCGTGGACCGGTGTTAGTTCAAGTTGCTCGTCGCGGCTATGCGCCATTCGTGGCCTGCGAGCGCTGCCGGACACCCGCCCGCTGCCGCGGCTGCGGGGGATCGCTGTCGCTGCGTTCGGGGCGCGAGGCTCCCGTGTGTACGTGGTGTGGTCGCAACGCCCACGGCTGGCAGTGTCAGGAATGCGGTTTTCAACGCCTGCGGCTGAGCAAGGTCGGGGCGCTGCGCACAGCCGAGGAGCTGGGGCGCGCGTTCCCGCAGGTTCCCGTCATTTCTTCGAGTGCCGAACATGTCCGAGCAAATGTGGGCTCCGAGCCCGCGCTGGTCGTGGCGACCCCCGGCGCGGAACCGGTCGCCGAGGGTGGCTACGCGGCGGCCCTGCTGTTGGACGGCAACGAGATGCTGGCGCGGCCGTGGCTGCGCGCCGAGGAACAGACCCTGCGGCGCTGGTTCAATGCGGCGGCACTCGTGCGGTCTTCATCGAAGGGTGGGACCGTGGTCGTGACCGCTGACCATGATCAGGCGGTGGGTGCCCTGGTTCGCTGGGACCCGTCGGGCCACGCCTATCGTCAACTGCAGGAACGTCACGAGCTGGGCCTACCACCAGCAGTACGGACCGCAGCCCTCACCGGCCCGCGGGACGCGCTGACCGCAACCCTGCGCGACCTCGACCTGCCGTCGCAGGTCAACGTGGTAGGCCCCGCGCCCATGAAAGATCAGGTGGGTGGCTGGTCCGACGAGGGCGATCCGGGGACCCTGGCCGGCCTCGCGACCGAGGATGAGCCGCAGTACCGGGCGCTATTGTTCTTCGGCTTCGGGATCGCTCCGCGCATCACTGCGGCATTGCGGGCCGAGAAGGCCCGTGCCTCCGCGCTGCGCGAGCACGCGGTGGTTAATGTGCGCTGCGATATCACTGACCTGTTGTAGTTGGGCCGCCACCCAGGTTGACGTCGGTCTCGAACGCCACGGGGGTTCCGTGTTCTACCGTGCGTGAGACGGTGCAGTACTTGTCGTGCGAGAGCTTCACCAGTCGGTCGACCAGACCGGCGGCCTTGCGCCCGCCCTCGTCATCTGGGAACGACAGGTTGAAGGAGAGGTTCAGGTCCTCCAAGCGGCTCCCGCCGCTGTCCTCCGCGATTTTGTTACCGCTGGCCTCGACCTTGAATTCCGCGGGCTCGGAACTGCGCGAGGTAACGGTATCCACGTCGATGGACGAGCACCCCGCGATGGCGGCCAGGAGCAGTTCCACCGGAGACATCAGGTCGTCGCCACGTCCGAAAGTGACCTCGACACCGGCCGCATTACGGGCGACGTAGCGGTTGGTGGCGGTGCGGATCAGTTCGACCGAGTGCGTGGGGTTCTGGTGATTGCTCATGACGTCATGATCTCATCGGTAACTGTTATGAGTCAGAATGTGGTTCACCACGCGAAGGAGACTGACACTGACGACAAACAACCCGACTTCCAACGATTCACCGACGGTACCTACGGATCCGGGTGAGCAGCTATGGCAGTGGAATGCGAGCGAGTTGGCTCGAGCAATCGCCGCAGGGCTCATCTCCAGTAGAGAAGTGATCGAGAGCTGTCTGGGCCGCATCGAAGACGTCAACCCACAGCTCAACGCGTTGGTTGAGGTGCGACCAGAGGAGGCGCTGTCTCTGGCCGACGCCGCTGATCGTCAGCGTTCGTCCGGTGCAGAGATGGGACCCCTCCATGGTGTTCCGGTTGCCACCAAAGTGAATTCGGACGTAGCGGGCTATGCGACTACGGACGGTATTCCGGCGTTGAAGGACTCCGTAGCGAAACAAGACAGTCCTCACGTCGCGAGTTTGCGGCGAGCTGGTGCCGTGCTTTTGGGCCGTAGTAACTCTCCGGCCTTCGCCTACCGCTGGTTCACCAACAACGATCTGTACGGCAGGACGCTCAATCCGTGGGACCCCTCGCGGACTCCGGGCGGCTCAAGTGGCGGGGCGGCCTCTGCCGTCGCTTCGGGAATGGTGCCGATCGCAGGGGGTAACGATATCGGAGGGTCGGTGCGGTATCCCGCATACGCCTGCGGTGTGGTTGGTCTGAGGCCCACTGTTGGTCGTGTGGCGCAGACATACCAGTCGGATGAAGTTGATTCATCATTGTCCGTGCAAATCATGGCCGTTCAAGGACCACTTGCGCGCAGTGTTGAAGATGTTCGTCTCGCGATGAAGGCCCTCGAAGATTTCAGTCATCGAGATCCGGCATTCGTTCCCGGTGCACGAGCTGCCAAACTCCGCGGGCATCGTCCGCGTGTCGGGCTCGTCCGAGACTTCGGCATTGGTACTCCTTCTTCTGCGGTCAATACATCGTTGGAGTCGGCCGCAGACTATCTCCGCAGCGCGGGGTATGTCGTCGAAGAAATCGAGTTGCCCGTTCTCGCTGAGGCCTACCGCCTGTGGTATTTGCTCTGTATGGAGGAGTTCCGGCTGGCGATGCCTCTGGTCAATGAGGTCGGTGATCACGGCATGAAAAAGGCCGCCGAGCATTACTATGCAGTCGCCCAGGAATGGTGGGGGAACAAACCCAGTCTTGATCAGTTCATTGCTGGTTACGCGCGCCGGGGCACACTGATTCGTCAACTCGGCGGGATCCTCGAGTCCCACCCGCTAATTCTCCTGCCGGTCTCATCAGAGCAAGCCTTCGAGCAGGACGCGGACATCGCCAGCGTGGAGAGCATGGGCCGGCTCATGGACGCTCAGGCCTCCACGATGGCAATACCCGTTTTGGGCTTTCCCGCCATGTCCGTGCCCACGGGTGTGGTCGATGGATTGCCAACCGGGGTACAACTGTTGGGCAGGCGGTTCGACGAGGACACACTTCTGGATGCAGCCACCGTCATCGAGGCGCACGCTGGAACATTCACGCCGATTGGGCCTCGCTGAGACAATTCACCGCTCAGGGAAGCGTTAGTTCGTCTTTGGCAGCGCCGGCAGTTTCTTCTCGAACAGCCAGTCATGCAGCAGCGGCTCCACGGGGCGTCCGCTGACCTCGGATGCCAGCGCGAAGAACTCTGCCGTGGTCACGTTGCCGCACCGGTTCTGGGAAGTCCACCGCTGCAGGATCGTGAAGAAGGTCTGATCGCCCACGGCCATCCGCAGTGCGTGCAACGTGAGTGCGCCGCGCACATAGACACGGTCGTCGAACATTTTCTTCGGCCCGGGGTCCCCGATCACCACTTTCTGTTTCGACCCGGACAGCTCCGCGTAGGCAGCCCGTGCTTCATCGTGGGCCGAGCGGCGACCGGAGGCCTCGGACCACACCCACTCCGCGTAGTGGGCAAAGCCCTCGTTGAGCCAAATGTCGGACCAGGAGGCCGGGGTCAGCGAATTGCCGAACCACTGGTGGGCCATTTCGTGGGCAATGAGTCGTTCGGACTCCCACGACTCGGTCATATGATTGGGGCCGAAAATCGACAGCGGTTGCGATTCGAGCGGAATTTCCAGTTCATCGTCGGTCACGACCACGCCGTAGTAGCCGAACGGGTACGCCTCGAACCGTTGTTCGAACACGGACATCATCGCGTGCTGTTTCGCCAACACGTGCTGAGCCTGTGACCACAGATGTTCACCGCAGGCCAGCGTCAGCGGAACGCGCGCCGGGGGATAGGACCCGGGTTCCACGGACCCGCGCCGGTACTGACCCATTTGCACGGTGGCCAAGTAGGTCGCCACCGGTTCGCGGGATTCCCAGGTCCACGCCGTGCGCGGACCGCGAGAATCCACCGAGACCAGCTCGCCGTTCGAAATCGCCGTGTAGTCGGAGTCCACCAGCACCGTGACCCGGAACGTCGCCTTCTGACTCGGATGGTCGTTGCACGGGAACCACGTGTCGGCACCGACCGGCTGCCCGGCGACCAGAACGCCGTCGGAAAGCTCCTCCCACCCGATGTCGCCCCACGCGCCAGAGGCCGGAGACGGCGTTCCCCCGTAGTGGATCTCAAGCGTGAGCGCCTCGTCCACGGAAAATCGCTCGCGAGCGTCCACCACCAGTTTGGTCTTCGCCTGTTTGAACGAACTGGGCTGACCGTTGACCAGCACCCGCTCCACCGTCAGCCCCTCAAGGTCCAGGGACAGCGCCGAACAGTCCTCCAGGACCCGGGCGTCCAACACGGCTCGCGCTCGCAGTGTGTTGGGCAGGATGTCGTAGTCGAGATCCAGGTCGTAGTGCGTGACGCGCACCTCGGACGTGCCCGACTGTGGCGTGTAGGAATCCAAGTAACTCATGGTGCTCCTTCCCCGGAACTGACGCCCGGTTCAACCGCGCTGATGCAGTTCGATCGCGAGCTCCAGGAGCCGTCGCGCGGAATCCGCCCACGTATGGACGCGTACCCGTTCCAGTCCCCCCAGGACCCGTTCTTGTGCGAGCTGCGGATCGGCGAGCTCGCGCACCCGGGTGGCGAACGCGGCGGCGTCGTCGGCGGGTGCGTACCCTGCGGCGCGGCCGGCCACCTCCCGAAAAATCGGTGTGTCCGAACAGACTACGGGAGCCCCGGCTGCGAACGCTTCGATGAGCGGTAAGCCGTAGCCTTCGGCGCGCGAGGCCGTCAGCAGGGCGGCGCACGAGGACAGCAGGTCTTGGTACTCGGCGTCGGTCACACCGCGGTGGAAGACCACGTTGTCGGCGGGGCCCACGAGCGCACGCAGTGCTTTTTCCCGCGCCGGCGAAATCCGGGACAGCACGTGCAGCGTGTGGTCGGGCAGCTGCCCGGCCGCGCGCAGCAGGGTCTCCACGTTCTTGTACGGCAGGAACGAACCCATGTAGAGCAGGTCCGTGCCGCGCGTTGCGAGCCTGGCGAGCGCCTCGCCGTCGGACACCGCCGCCGACGACGCCGCATTGGGCACCACGCGCACGTCCCGTTTGGTCAGGCGGTGGGCCAGGATCTGCTCGCGAGAAGTCTCGGAAACCGTGACCACGGCGTCGGCTCGGTTGAGCGCGACCCGCTGCGGCCACCACGCCTTGTGATAGGCCCGCCACCCCCATTGAATGGGCAGCGGCAGATCCGAGGGCGGCTGGGGATGTTCGTAGTAGATCAGGTCGTGAAGGGTCAGGATCAACTTGTACCGGCGGCCCAGCGAACCCATGGTCTGCATGGGGGAGAAGACCACGTCCGGGCGGTAACGATTGAGCTCAAGCGAGGCGAGAACTTCGGCGGGTGAGGTCACCGACGGCCCGGTGAGGTGGGGGAGTTCAGGGACATGCTCCAGCTGGGCGGGGTCGCTGATCAGCGCGGCCAAGCGGACTCGGGGATCGTCACGGGTCAGTTCGGCCAGCGCAGTGAGGAGCTCGGCGCTGTAGCGGCTGATGCCGTCGTGGTGGTCGGTGCGGATGTAGCGGGCGTCGAAAAGGAACTTCACGGGTGCTCATCACCGGCACTGCGGTCGTCACGGTCGCGGCGCTCGCGGAAGGCCTGCTGTGCGGCTTGTTCGCGGGCGAGCTGGTCCTGGCGAATGATCGGGGTCATGCCGGTGAGTTGGTCGGGCGTGGACTCGGTGGTGTCCGCGAGCGGTAGCTGGTCGTGAACGTCCAGGGGCTCCGGAGCGGGAGAGGAAAGGAAATCATTAATGTACTCGGCCGCGAGGACCGGGGCCTCGTAGTGGATCAGGTGGCCGGTCTCCGGAATGATTTCCAGGCGGTGGCTGCGGATCCAGGAGGCCATGGTCTCCTGGGACTGCACGGAACCCAGATCGTCCTCGGCACCCACGATCAGCAGGGTGGGCATGGTCAGCTGCATGGCGACCTCGGCCACGGTGCCGGAAACGGACGCCTGGTACGCCTCGTGGAGGACATCGCGGTTGGCGAAGGTCGAGAAGTAGGACTCGTGCTGGCGCAGTGCGTACTTCTTGACCTCGGGGTCCTGGGACTTGACCATCACATCCGTCATGAGCTTCACCACGGACCCGGAGGACAGCAGCTTGGAGCCCAACGCGCGGGGCAGCTTCTTGCCCACACCGTAGTAGAACTCGGTGAGTTTGGTCAGCCCCTTGTGCTGGCCGTCCAGGGCCGGCTCTGAAATCGGGTTGATGAGCACGAGCCGCTGCACCATGGACGGGTAATCGACAGCGAAGTGCGAGGCAATGATGGAGCCGAAGGAATGGCCGACCACAACGATGCCGCTGCCGCTGTCCGGGGACACCGCACCATCGGTCAGAGCCGTGATGAAGTCCCGTGCGAAGTCCACGTAGTTCGGGATGTTGTGTTCACGCGCCGGGAAGGGTTCCGAGCGACCGAAACCCGGCAGATCGGGCACGACCACGTGGTACTTATCACGCAGCTCGGTGGCGATCAGTTGCAGACCGTGGTGGTCCCCGCGGAAACCGTGAAACATGACGATGAGCGGTTTGTGCTGTTTGTCGGCGTCGTAGAACCAGTACCTGACCTTGTATCCGTCCAGTTGAACGCTGCGACGTTCGGCGTACGGATTATCCACGGTGACCTCCAAGTCATGGGCGAGCAGCGGGTCCATGGTAACCGTCCGGCCCGGGAGCACGCCGCAGTTGCGGTGCTGGTCTAAACTGGCGAGAGATCCCCATGTCATTCCGCGTGGAATCACCATGCCAGCGGTTGCCGCCGGTCAGGGCGGCGCGTGAATGACTCAACAATGTGATGTGAAGGCGAGGCACGTGAGCGCGCAGAACACCCCGGAGACGGGAACCGAGTACGACGTCCAGCGAATTGAGGCCGCCTGGCCCCAGTTCTGGGACGAACAGCAGGTGTACAAGCCCCTCGACGACGGTTCCAAGCCCCGGCGCTACGTGCTGGACATGTTCCCCTACCCCTCCGGTGACCTGCACATGGGTCACGCGGAAGCCTTCGCCATGGGCGACGTGGTGGCCCGTTACTGGAAGCACCGCGGCTATGACGTGATGCACCCCATTGGCTGGGACTCCTTCGGTCTGCCTGCGGAGAACGCCGCGATCAAGCGGAACACCCACCCGGCGGAGTGGACCTACCGCAACATCGACACGCAGAAGAAGTCCTTCCAGCGCTACGCGATCAGTGCGGACTGGACGCGGGAGATCCACACCTCGGATCCCGAGTACTACCGCTGGACCCAGTGGCTGTTCCTGCAGTTCTACAAGCACAACCTGGCCTACCGAAAGGACTCGCCGGTCAACTGGTGCCCCACGGACCAGACCGTGCTGGCCAACGAACAGGTCGTCAACGGACTGTGCGAGCGTTGCCATACGCCGGTGACCAAGAAATCCCTGAACCAGTGGTACTTCAAGATCACCGATTACGCGGACCGGCTCCTGGACGACATGAAGGAGTTGGGGGGCCACTGGCCCGAGCGCGTGCTGGCCATGCAGCGCAACTGGATCGGCCGTTCCGAGGGCGCGCACGTGAACTTCGTGATCGAGGGCGCCCCGGCCGAGGGTGCGGATGCCTCCGACGCCTCCGGTCGCACCGTCACTGTGTTCACCACCCGACCGGACACCCTCTACGGCGCCACGTTCTGCGTGGTCGCCGCGGATGCCGCAATTGCCGGTGAGATCGTCGACGACGAGCACCGGGCGTCCCTGGAGGAATACCAGGAGAACATCAAAGCGCTCTCGGACATCGACCGTCAGGCCACCGACCGCACCAAGACCGGCGTGTTCCTGGGCCGCTACGCGGTCAACCCCCTCAATGGCGAGAAGCTGCCGGTGTGGGCCGCGGACTACGTGCTGGCCGACTACGGCACCGGCGTGATCATGGCCGTGCCCGCCCACGATCAGCGTGACCTGGACTTCGCCCGCGAATTCGATCTGCCCGTGCGCGTGGTCGTGGACACCGGTGAAGAAGACCCCGCCGTCTCCGGCGTGGCCACCACCGGTGACGGCCAGTTGGTCAACTCCGGTCCGCTGGACGGTCTGCCCAAGGCTGAGGCCATCACCCAGGCCATCGACATCGTGCGCGAGGCCGGTACCGGCGAGCGCTTCATCAACTACCGGCTGCGTGACTGGCTGCTGTCCCGTCAGCGCTTCTGGGGCGCACCCATCCCCATCATTCACTGCGAGGCGTGCGGCGAGGTGCCGGTCCCCGAGGACCAGCTGCCCGTGAAACTGCCCGAAAACCTGCGCGGCGAGGAACTCTCGCCCAAGGGACAGTCCCCGCTCGCGGCGGCGTCGGACTGGGTGAATGTGACCTGCCCCGAGTGCGGCGGGCCCGCTAAGCGCGATACCGACACCATGGACACGTTCGTGGATTCGTCCTGGTACTACCTGCGTTTCGCCTCGCCCAATGACGAGAACGCCCCGTTCGATCGTGACGAGGTGGACCGTTGGCTGCCCGTGGATCAGTACGTGGGCGGTGTGGAGCACGCGATCCTGCACCTGCTGTACAGCCGGTTCTTCACCAAGGCCCTCTACGACTTTGGCCTGATTGGTTTCCAGGAGCCGTTCAAGGCGCTGCTCAACCAGGGCCAGGTGCTCAACGGTGGCAAGGCAATGTCCAAGTCGCTGGGCAACGGTGTGGACCTGGGCGAACAGCTGGACGCCTTCGGTGTGGATGCCGTGCGCCTGACCATGGTGTTCGCCTCCCCGCCCGAGGACGACGTGGACTGGGCGGACGTGTCCCCGCAGGGTTCGCAGAAGTTCCTGGCCCGCGCGTGGCGTCTGGCCCAGGACAGCACCGCCGGCCCGGATGCGGACTTCTCCGCCGGTGACAAGGCGTTGCGCAGCGTGACCCACCGGACCATTGCCGACGCCACGCAGCTGCTGGATTCCGGCAAGTTCAACGTGGTCATCGCCCGCACCATGGAGCTGGTCAACGCCGTGCGCAAGGCCATCGACAGTGGCCCCGGTGCCAATGATCCCGCCGTGCGCGAGGCCGTGGAGGCCGTGGCCATCCTGCTCTCCCTGGTGGCGCCCTACACCGCCGAGGACATGTGGCACGCGCTCGGTCACGAGGATTCCGTGGTGCTCGCACCGTGGCCCGAGGTGGACGAGGCTCTGCTCGTGGACGACACGGTCACCGCGGTGGTCCAGATCAAGGGCAAGGTCCGCGATCGCCTGGAAGTCGCCGCGGACATTTCCGAGGCCGACCTCGAGGCCGCAGCACTGGCCTCGGGGACCGTCCAGCGCCACATCGGTGACGCCACGGTCCGGAAGGTCATTGTGCGCGCGCCCAAGCTCGTGAATATCGTGGTGTGATGAACTCCGCCAGCGAACAGCGCCCGTCACCCGGAACTCCGCCGGGGGACGGGCGCTGTCCCGTTCCCGGGGCCAAGGTCGCGGTGGTGACGGACAACGCGGCCGCGCTTTCTTCCGCCTGGCAGGCAGAGTTCGAGGCCTCCGGGGTCTTCGCGAGCGTCGAGTTGCCCGTGTTGATCGGCGGTCAGCTCTACACCGAGGACGAGGCGGACATGCTCTCGTCCCTGGTCATCGCGCTCGCGGAAGGTCGGTCGGTGACGACCTCCAGGCCGGCCCCAGGGCAACTGCGCAAGATCTACGAGGCGTTCCAGGCCGCGGGTTTCGAAGCGATCGTCTCGGTGCATCTGTCGGCGGAGCTGTCCGGGACGCTGGGTGCGGCACGCATTGCGCGCCAGGACATCGGCATCCCCGTTCGTCTCGTGGACACCCACAGCGCCGCACTCGGGCAGGGCCTGGGCGTGCGCGCGGCGGTCCAGGCGGCCTTGGCGGGGCAGGGGATCGACGACGTCGCTGCGGCCGCCTCCGCGGCGGCCTCCGACGCTCAAGTGCTGATCCAGGTGAGCTCACTGGAGACGCTGCGCCGGGGCGGGCGGATCAACCCGACCTCGGCGATGCTCGGGACCATGCTGCAGATCAAGCCGCTGCTGTCCCTCCACGAGGGCAAGATCGTGACCGTCGAGCGGCCGGTGTCTGCGATCAAGGCGCGCGGCCGCTTTATGACGCTCGTGGGGGATGCGCTGGCCCACTCCGAGGCGTCGACTCCCGTGCTGTGTATTCACCACGTGTCCGATCCCCATGGCGCTCGGGAGATCGGGGAAACCCTGGTGGACCGGTACCGCCCGGATGCCCAGCTGATCCTGAGCGAGTTGCCCGCGGTGTTGAGCGCACACGTGGGGTTGGGGACCAAGGCCGCGATCGTGGAGGGCCCGACGAGTCGACCCATCGCGCACGGCAACCGGGCTGCACCGGCGGAGTCCTGACTCTTTTTCCGCCACGGTGATCCCCTGACCGTGGCTTGAGCATTGGTTCGTCCCGTCCCGGCCGGTTGGCTGGTGGACATGAGCGGGGTCAATTATCGGGGACGAGCACGGCTGCGGGATCAACAGGCCACGGAGCGGTTATCCGCTCTCCTTGAGGGGGTGGCGGAGCGCGCGGACGGACCGGTGGATGCGGCGTTGGATGCAGAGGGCTTCGAGTCCGCTCGCGATCCTGCCGTCGAAGTGGGCGGGCCTCAACACCGAGAGCCGGTGGCCGTGCGGGCGTTCTTTGCTCGCCCCGCCGTCGTGGTGCTGATCGCTGTGCTGCTCGTGGTGTGCGGGGTCTCCGCGCTGTCCTTGCTGCCGGGCGGCTCGGACCCGGAAGCCTCCGTGGTGGCGGAAGCGGACGCTTCTGGGTCCCCAGAGGATTCGGGGCAGGCATCGGGCGCTGGATCACCAGCCAGCCCACCAGGCCCGGCCCCCAGTCCCGGCGCCCCGCATTCTGCGACTCCAGCCGGGGCGCCCTCATCCGCGCTGACCGTGCACGTGGTCGGTGAGGTGAAAAAACCCGCGGTGGTGCAGTTGTCCCCGGGTGCTCGCGTGATCGACGCCGTGGAAGCCGCCGGAGGGCTCACAGATGCCGCCATCACCGAGCGCATCAATCTGGCTCAGCCCGTTACCGACGGACAACAGGTACTGATCCCCAACAAGCAAACTGCGGCGGACGTGCAAGCCCCGGGACAACCGGCAGGTTCCGCACCCGGGCCACCGGCGGGGGACGACCCTGCAAAGACACCGGGGAGTGAGGGAGCCGGAAAAGTACCTGGTGACGGCGCTGGGAAGAGTGGGGCGGCGTCGGGCGGGATGATCAACCTCAACACCGCGACTGCTGCCGACCTCGAAGAACTACCTCGGGTCGGACCGGTCCTCGCCCAACGCATTATCGATTTCAGAACCGAACAGGGCCCCTTCACCGCCCCCGAGCAACTCGATGATGTGAGTGGAATCGGCCCAGCCATGCTCGACGCCCTGTTGCCACTGGTTACGGTATGAATCGTCGGTGGGACCTCCGCCTGGTCCCGTCGGCCGTCACGGCCTGGTTGTGCTCCATGGTGTTCCTGACCGGCGGGGTTACACCGGCCACGTGGACCGGTCTGGCGTGTGTGGGCGTCACCGGTGCGATGTTGTTCCTAGTGCGTCGTCTTCGGCACCGTCGACGACGCCGCGGCGGCCATCCGTACCCCCGCCACCCACCCGGGCGTCTCACCGAGGTCACGGGGGCGCTCGCCGTCGTGGCCCTCTGCGCCGCCGCTGCCGTGTTGACAGCGTGGAACACGACCCAACCCGCACGCGCTGCACTGAGCGATCATCCGCCCGGGTCGACCGTACGGGTGAGCGCCACGGTGAACGACAAGCCCATGGCGTACTCGAGCCAGTCGTTCGCAGGTCGGGGTGAGGAGGGAGAGGGGACGGCCGTCTCATTACGCACGGAACGGATCGGCAACGATCTGGAGACCACCGAGGTCACCGTCTTCGCCACCCACCCTGACTGGCGAGAACTCGATGACGGCGACAAGGTGACCGCCACGGTGACACTCACCGATACCGCGAGCCCTGCAAAGCTGACGGCACGAGCGTCGTCGGCGCCCGTGGTGGGGAGGGTCCAGAACGAGACGGAACAGGAGCCGGGACTGCTGGAGAGAGCCCGAGCCGACCTGGCGCGGTTGAGCCTGTCCCACGGGGCCGCCGCGGCGGGGCTGGTGCCCGGCATGACGGTGGGGGACACCTCGCAGATCTCACCGTCGCTGACCGAGGACATGCGGACCACCGGACTGACGCACCTCACGGCGGTGTCTGGGTCGAACTGTGCCCTGGTGATGACCCTGACCGGATACGTGGCGCTGGCGATGGGGGCCGGGCGGCGACTGTGCCTCCTGGCGGGTCTGCTGGCACTGGGCTGCTTCGTCCTGCTCGTGGGGCCCGACCCGTCCGTGCTGCGAGCCTCAGTGATGGGTGCGCTTGGTGCACTGAGTATGCTCAGCGGCCGCAACGGGGTGAGCCTCAATGCGCTGAGCGCCGCCGTGATCGGCCTGGTGCTGGTCTCACCGGGGCTGTCCATCGACTTCGGGTTCATCCTGTCGGTGCTCGCGACCGCGGGAATCGTTGTGAGCGGCCGCGCCGTCGCCCGCCTGTTGGCGTTGAAGCTGCCGGTGCCCGTGGCGCTGTGCATCGCCATCCCGTTCGTCGCGCAGCTGTGGTGCGGTCCCGTGCTCCTGCTGCTCAACCCCGCGCTACCCACGTATTCACTGCCGGCCAATATGGCGGCCACACTGCTGGTGCCCGTCGCGACCGTGGCCGGGCTCATCGCCGTCTGTGTCCTGGTCGTCCCCAAGGTGTTGATGCCCGCTCTCCTGCTGATTCCCGGATTGGAAGCCGATCCCGTGACCGGCGCGTGGGAGCGAACCGCGCAGCTTCCTCTTGCGGTCGCCGCTCTGCCGGCCCGCGGGGTCGCCTGGATCGCGGACTTCTTCGCCGGTCTACCGGGCTCACTCACGCCGTGGCCACCGGGCCTCTGGGGCATCGTCCTGCTCGCCGCCATCAGCGTGACGGCCGGAGGAACCCTGCACTGGCTGGACGCGCGGTGCCAACGCCCCACCGACACCCACGGGATCGTGGTGAGGACGCCCGCGCCCGCTCCCATACCCGATCCTGTCTGGCGGCAACTCGCCGACCAACGCCGCCGACGACGCCGCGCGCTCGCCGTCCTCGCGGCCGTCACCACGTTGGTGTTCATCGTTCAGGGGCTGATCTGGTGGCTACGTCCCGCCCCGGCGTGGGATTCGGTGGTGTGCGACGTGGGCCAGGGCGATGCCGTCCTGCACCGCACGGGGGAACACAGCGCAGTGCTGGTGGATGCCGGGCCCGAACCACGGGCCCTGAATTCGTGTATCCGCCAGGCCAAGATCGAGCGGTTGGATGCCGTGATCCTCAGCCACGACCACGCCGACCACACCGCCGGTCTGGAAGCACTTGCGGGTGACTTTCCGGTGGATCACGTCTGGTACTCGACCGCGACCGGTGATGTCCCGGAGGCCGCTCGACACTTCGCTGACCGAGCTCAGGTTCCCCGCCCCGGGGAGACCCTGGAGTTGGGATCGACCACGGTGACCGTTCTGGGGCCCGTGCCACCTTCGGCGGGATCCGGAGCACGCCGATCCGCCCCAAGTTCCGAAGATGAGAACAACGCGTCTCTGGCACTGCGCATCACGATAACCGGCGAGAACGGAACCACCACGTGGCTCTCAGCCGGTGATCTCGAGGAGGACGGCGCCAACCGTCTGATTCGTAGTCAGCCCGATGCTGCCACACTCGAGGCCGACATCCTCAAGGTCTCCCACCACGGTGCCCGCAACGGCGGCACCCGACTCATCGACACTGTGAACCCGGCGCTCGCGGTCATCTCGGTCGGGGAGGACAACACGTACGGCCACCCGCATCCGACTATTACCCAAGCCCTGCAGGACAGTGGAGCCTCTGTGGCAAGAACCGACCAGAACGGCTCTCTCTGGATCCGCAAGGACGGGTCCCGCATTTCCGTCTCGACGCGGTGAAGACACCACCCCGGCCAGGGCCCCTCTCCGTGGTGACGGTACATTGCTCCACAGAGGAGGGTGCCTTGGGACGGGAACTCTGCGAGAACGCAGTCATGAGACGCGTCCCGATAGCTATCCCATAGAGAGGGTTTCACCCGACGGGTTGTCCTTGGGCCAGTGCCAACACATCTTCAGTCGTCAGCGAGTTTCCGCCGATGGCCCAGTCGCCACTGGCAACTTCTTCGATAACACACCACGTAACGGTGCGCAGGTTCTCGCCCTCGATACTCACCATGGTGTCGGTGAGCTTGCGTGCGATCTCGTGTTTCTGTTCGGAAGTGAATACACCTTCGATGATTTTGACGTTGATGAACGGCATGACGTGCTCCCTTATTGAGGTGTCCTGAACAGGACACTTCGACAGTAGGCGTGGAACGTGAGTCGGCGCATCGGCAGCAGCCGCCATTAAACGTGACCGGGCACGATGACCGGTGGCGGGTAGTACCCAACCCGCCAACGAACCAGCAGACGCCGCTCGTGGAAAATCCGGGCCACCCGAAAGCCCGAATCACGTTCCGGAGCTGCGGCGGATCAGCTCGGGCAGCATTGCGGCGGTGGCCGCTCGGGCAGATTTTCCCGACAGGTCGAGTTTTGCGTAGACGTTGGAAAGGTGTCTTTCTACCGTCCGGGCACTTAGCAACATGCGATCGGCGATCTGAGAATTGCTGAACCCTCCGGCAACCAATTCCACGAGCTCGATCTCTCGTGCGGTAAGAACGGCGGTCGGGCGGCGCGTGATACCGGTGAATGCATCGACTTCGGCCAGGAACTGGGGCCATGCGTCCTCCTTCGCGAGGAGGATGTGGTTCGACGACACCAGGGAGACGAAGCGGGCACCAGGAATCATTCGGGCGAGTTGACGACCGTTCTCGAACGGTACGGCCCGATCACCTTCACCATGTACAACGAGGGTTGGCGTAGTTACAGCTGCGGCCGCCCTGCAGACGTCCAGTCCCGCTCTGGCCCGACTGCTCGCCAGAGCGGCTTCAGGGGACATAGAGCGACGTTGCAACTCGTCGAACCAGCGCATCTGAGACTCGGATGCTTCCGGAATGAACGACGTGGTGAACACACGGCGGAATACTGGGTCAGCACGTCCCCAGCCCACTTTGATCAAATGTTCCCTGAGGAGACGCTCCTCTTCTTCCTCTGCTGAGGCGCCGCGTCGAGCCGCACCCAAGGCGTACGCGCCGTAAAGGATGAGAGTGTTCACTCGATCTGGATGGGTATGCGCGTAATCCACGGCCACGGCCCCGCCCTGGGACATACCGAACAAGGTGAAACTGTGGACGCCGGCGGCGGCGATAACGGCTTCGAGGTCTGCCCGCCATGTTTTCAGGGAGTATTCGACCGGAGCGCGATCTGACAGCCCACCACCACGGTCGTCGTAGCGGATGACGGTGAATCGTTGGCCGAGCGCCTCGAGCCAGTGGCGCCAGACAGGGCTCGACCAGTCGTGGTCAAGATGAGTGAGCCACGTGCCGACCCAAACGAGGGGCGGCCCGCTTCCGTGACGCGACCAAGCGATCCGTGTCCCGTCGGCGGAAGTCACGAAGGAGACTTCCATCACCATCCTTGGATTATCCCACGCGTCCATTCATCGATACAGCGGCTCGAACCCCACATCTGCACATCGGTTGAAAACTGAATTGAACGTCGGACCGCTCAACTAGCATGGGCAGCCAGATCACTTCACACCGATCACCATCGCGCAGGTTTGTCCTGCGCCGAGGAGGGCCCATGGCAGCCACGCGCCGTTCCACGCCGTCGAACCCGGGCACTTCCTGGCGGGAAGCCGCACCCCAGCCGCTCGTATTGGCTACCGGGTCGGACGAGTACCTGATCCAGCGAGTGCGTGAGTCCCTGCGTGACCAGATTCGCGAGGAACGGGGAACGTGCGAGGTCACGCTCATTTCTGCGGCCGACTACGCACCGGGGCAGCTTTCGGTGGTCACCAGTCCGTCCTTGTTCGACGAACCCAAGCTCGTGTGCGTCACAGAACTCTCGAGCATGAACGAGAACCTCCTGACGGATGCGCTCTCGTACGTGAAGTCACCGGACCCGGAGGTCACTGTGCTCTGGGAACACGGCGGCGGCAACCGCGGCAAAAAGCTCTTGGATGCGATCAAAGAGAAGGCGCTCGTCGTGGACTGCGCGCCCTTGAAATCCGACCGCGACAAGTCCGCGTTCATCCTGGCCGAGTTCAAGCAGCACGGAAAGCGCATCGAACCCGACGCCGCTCGCGCACTGGCCGCTGCTGTGGGCACCAGTACCGCAGAACTCGCGGCCGCGTGCGCGCAGTTGATCTCGGACGGCCCCACCACCATCGATCACGACCTGGTGGAGAAGTACTACGGCGGACGCGTTGAGGTCACCGCATTCCGCGTAGCCGACGCCGCCGTGGCCGGTAACGCCGACCAAGCCCTGAAGCTCTGGCGGCAGGCGGTGGATGTGGGAGTGGATCCCGTACCCATGGTGGCCGCATTGGGCGCCAAACTGCGCCTCATCGCATTGGTGGCCGGATCCCGGGGTAGCTCGGGAAGCGTGGCGCGGGATGTCGGCGCTGCACCGTGGCAGGTGGATCGTGCTCAGAACGAGGCCCGCCGTTTCACTCCGGGGCACGTGATCGAAGCACTCAAGGCCATTGCTCACGCGGATGCCCAGGTCAAGGGGGAGTCCCGTACCCCGTACTACGCGGTCGAACGTGCCATTACCGTGATCGCGACATCCGGAAGGCACTGACCCCGACTCAGTATCCGTCGCCGGTAGCGTGTAAACATTTCGGGCAGGGCCTCGCATCCTGAACTGCGATTCTGGTACATACCTCCACCCAGAATGTCAGCAGGTACGAACCACTGTCCCAGAGGTCTCCCAGGACGCGAACCACCGCCCCCGCTCTCTCCCGGAACGGGAACTACCGCCCCAGATGTCTCCGTGAACGGGAACTACCGCCCGAGATGTCCATAATGGGCGGCACTGACCGCACCCAAACAGCAATGCTGTCGGCCACCTCGCCCAGCGGTCGTCCTCGGACATTCAGTGTGCCGATAGAACCCTCCGCTGCACGGAGTGCGGCGCTAGAACCCTTCCGAGACTCCCACCAGGTTCTAACCACCCTTGAGGTGACGTGTAACGCCCTAACCACCCTTCATGTGACGTGGAGGGCCCTCACGGCGCCTGACGTTTCTGCTTGCTATGACACCCGACACCGCTTATGACATGCCCGGGCCATACAGACATTTCTGCCTATAACCCCTATAACCCGCATATGACCCTAGATCCCAGAATGCGGCAAACGCGGGAGATGGAGATACAGCAAGAGCCCGGTACCTCGAGGTACCGGGCTCTCAGGCTGTCAGCTGAGGCTTAATCAGATCTTGGAGACCTTCTTGGCCAGGCCGGACTTCTTGTTGGCCGCGGTGTTCTTGTGCAGAACACCCTTGGACACGGCCTTGTCCAGCTTGCGGGACACGATGCGCAGGTTCGACTCGGCGGCGTCCTTGTCGGAAGCGCCGATAGCGTCGTTGACCTTGCGGATCAGGGTCTTCAGCTCGGACTTGTAAGCCTTGTTGCGCAGGCGAGCCTTCTCGTTGGTGAGGATGCGCTTCTTCTGCGACTTGATGTTGGCCACGTATAACTCCTAAAACTGTTCACGGAATTTCGGTCAGTGAGGGCTCACGGATGATCATCGACTGAGTGTGAGAGTGGGGATGCTCGGTGGCAACCATCCGCTGTGCCCGACGACCAGCGCGGACACACAGCGATAAAGCTTATCAGATCAACGTGTCCAGCGCCGGTTCCCGAGTTCTCGGGCCACGTCGTCGAAACGTTGGCGGTCCAGAACGGCGCCCTCACGACGGACATCGGCGGCCAGCACGGGAATCACGCGGTTGAGGCGAGCTTCCGACGGCCGGCCGTCGCGATCCCACGTGCCGGTTCCGACATCCACGAAGTTCGGATCGTTGTAGGACGCATTGTCGTAGTCCTTGGAGGTGAGCATCAGGCACAGCAGGTAGTCACCGGCGCGGTCCACGATCAGCACGGGACGGTCCTTGCCCTGATGGTGGTCCTCCTGGAACGGCACCCAGGTCCACACGACTTCTCCAGGATCCGGACGGCCGTCCGGGTGGGGGTCGTAGTGCGGATTCACGGGACCGGTCCAGTCACCGAGATACGGCTTGGACAGCCGACCACCGGACGAGGGTTGCGAGGAGGGCGCCTGGTACTGGCCACCCGGTTCGTATTGACCGCGCGGTTCATACCGGCCCTGAGGCTCGTACTGGCCCTGCTGCGGCGTCGGACGCTGCTGCATGTCCGGGCGGGAGTCCTGGCCGCGGTTCTGCTGCATGGAACCGGACACTCGTTTGTACATGCGGTAGGCCCGAAGGCCCTGGCGCGCGAGGCGCATGAAATCTGCCATGTCCCCGAGTCTAATGGCGGCACGCAACCCGCCCCGCGTGAGTCATGGACGCCCGGTTCGCCCATCCGCACGGAACGTGGGAAACTGGGGAGTCATCCTGAGAACGAAAGGACCGCCTGTGTCACCGTTGGCCGTCAATCCACCGGCACCCGCCTCGACCGACCCCTCGGTGCTCAGAAACTTCTGCATCATCGCCCACATCGACCACGGCAAGTCCACGCTGGCCGACCGCATGCTGCAGGCCACCGGTGTGGTGACCCCGCGACAGATGAAGGCCCAGTACCTGGACCGCATGGACATTGAGCGCGAACGCGGTATCACCATCAAGTCTCAGGCCGTGCGCATGCCGTGGAACGTGGACGGCACCGACTACGCACTGAACATGATCGACACCCCCGGCCATGTGGACTTCACGTACGAAGTCTCCCGTTCCTTGGCCGCGTGCGAAGCCACTCTTCTGTTGGTGGACGCCGCGCAGGGCATCGAGGCCCAGACGCTGGCGAACCTCTACTTGGCGCTCGAGAACGATCTCACGATCATCCCCGTGCTCAACAAGATCGATCTACCCGCGGCCCAGCCGGACAAGTACGCGGAAGAACTCGCGAACCTGATCGGCGTGGAGCCTGAAGAGGTGCTGCGCGTGTCCGGCAAGACCGGCATGGGCGTTGAAGCGTTGCTGGACAAGATCGTGCAGGACGTACCGCCGCCCCAAGGTGTCAAGGACGCCCCCTCACGCGCGATGATCTTCGATTCCGTGTACGACACCTACCGCGGCGTGGTCACCTACGTGCGCGTGGTGGACGGCACCCTCAAGCCCCGTGAACGTATCCGCATGATGTCCACGGGCGCCGCTCATGAAATGCTGGAAATCGGTGTAATTTCCCCCGAGCCCATGCCGTCCAAGGGACTCAGCGTGGGCGAAGTGGGTTACCTGATCACCGGAGTGAAGGACGTCCGCCAGTCCCGCGTGGGCGATACGGTCACCTCCCACATCAAGCCCGCCGAGGAATCCCTGGGCGGTTACGAAGACCCCAAGCCCATGGTCTTCTCGGGCCTGTTCCCGGTCGAGGGCTCGGATTACCCCGTCCTTCGCGACGCACTCGAAAAGCTCCAGCTCAACGACGCCGCTCTGGTCTACGAACCCGAGACCTCCACCGCGTTGGGCTTCGGTTTCCGCTGCGGCTTCCTGGGTTTGCTCCACTTGGAGATCACCCGCGACAGGTTGGAGCGCGAGTTCAACCTGGACCTGATCTCCACGGCACCCTCGGTGTCCTACAACGTGACGCTCGAGGACAACACAGAGACCGAGGTGACCAACCCGTCCGAGTTCCCCGAGGGCCGCATCAACGAGATCCGCGAGCCGATGGTCTCCGCCACGGTGCTCGTGCCTTCCGAGTTCATCGGCGCGGTCATGGAACTGTGCCAGTCCAAGCGCGGCGAGATGAAGGGGATGGATTACCTCTCCGAGGACCGCGTGGAGCTGCGCTACCGCCTACCGCTCGCGGAAATCGTGTTCGACTTCTTCGATCTGCTCAAGTCCAAGACCCGCGGTTACGCCTCCCTGGACTGGAAGGCGGACGGCGAACAAGCCGCGGACCTGGTCAAGGTGGACATCCTGCTGCAGGGCGAGCAAGTGGATGCGTTCAGCGCCATCACCCACAAGGACAAGGCCTACTCCTACGGGGTGGTCATGACCGGCAAGCTCAAGAACCTGATCCCGCGTCAGCAGTACGAAGTGCCCATTCAGGCGGCCATCGGCTCGCGCATCATCGCGCGCGAAAACATCCGTGCGATCCGCAAGGACGTGCTCTCCAAATGCTACGGCGGCGACATCTCCCGTAAGCGCAAGCTGCTCGAGAAGCAGAAGGAAGGCAAGAAGCGCATGAAGATGGTGGGCCGCGTTGAGGTTCCCCAGGAGGCCTTCGTGGCCGCGCTGTCCTCCGATGAAGAATCGGGCAAGGACAAGAAGAAGTAATGCCCGCTCAGCCCGAAGGGGACCCGGCTCCCGCGGACGGGTCCCTGCCCTCGAGTGCGGTGGCCCGAGCGGGCGATCGCACGCTGAGCCTGTACGTGCACGTCCCGTTCTGCGCCGTGCGCTGCGGGTACTGCGACTTCAACACCTACACAATGTCGCAGCTAGGCCCGGGCGTGTCCCGCGACGATTACCATCACGACGCCGCCGCGGAAGTACTTTTCGGCCGTTCCGTTCTCGACGCCGCTGGGGCACCCCCGCGCCCGCTGCACAGCGTGTTCTTCGGCGGCGGCACACCCACCTTGCTCCCGGCCGAGAACCTCGCCGATGTCCTGGTCCAGGCCAGGGAATGCTTTGGGCTCGCTCCGGACGCCGAGGTCACGGTGGAGGCCAACCCGGACTCGGTCACGGACCGCACGTTCGAGATCCTCGCGGAAGCGGGAGTGACGCGGGTGTCCTTCGGGATGCAGTCCGCCGTGCCGCACGTGTTGCAGGTCCTGGAACGTACCCACACCCCGGCCAATGTTCCACTGGCGGTGTCCGGTGCGCGCAAGGCGGGACTCTCGGCCAGCGTGGACCTGATCTACGGAACACCGGGGGAGACCGTGGCGGATTGGCAACGCTCCGTCGAGGCCGCACTGGAGCTCGAACCCGACCATATCTCAGCGTATTCGTTGATCATCGAGGACGGAACCAAGCTCGCAGCGCAGATCCGGCGCGGTGAGGTACCCGAGGTGGATCCCGACGATCAGGCAGAGAAGTACATCCTGGCCGATCGCCTACTGCGCGAAGCCGGATTCGAATGGTACGAGGTCTCCAACTGGTCCCGCGCCGCCGAAGGCCGCAGCGCCGAGCAGAACCGCAGCGCACACAACATTGCGTATTGGCGGAATCAGGACTGGTGGGGCATCGGCCCCGGAGCCCATTCCCACATGGACGGCGTGCGCTGGTGGAACATCAAGCACCCGCTGCCGTACACGAACAAGGTCCGTGACGGGGTATCACCGGCCGTGGGCCGCGAAACCCTGGATCCGGACACGCAGTACCTCGAGCACGTGATGCTGGGGATCCGCATACGTGAGGGTCTTGAGACTTCAAGTCTGCGTCCCGAAGGGCGTAACGCGGTGGCCGGGCTCATCGCGGACGGCTGGGTGGACGGGCCCGCCGCGATCGCTGGGCGCGTGATACTCACCGACCAAGGTCGTCTCATGGCCGACGCCGTGACCCGTCGCCTGCTCGACTGGTGACGCATCCGCCGCTGGGCGCAGCCGTCCGGTGGAATGCCACCACGAAGTGGCGCGCAGGGCAGTAGAACGAAACGCGAACAAAAACCGCCGCGTCCGGATCAACCGGACGCGGCGGCGTCGTCATAGCTGAGGTGAGGTTCAGGCCTTGGCGGAACGCCTGGTCTGCAGCTTGTCGAAAAGGTGTGTGTTGCCGCGGTATTGGTAGGGCTCGCCCTGGTTGACCTTGATGCCGGCAATCACCGATTGGACCGCCAGAACGACCCAGGTGAGGGCGGCTACCAAGGCAAAGACCCAACCGACCGCGGGAATCAGGGACAACGCAATGCCCACCAGGATGATCAGGGTGGGCAACAGGGAAAAGTTGAGCGCTTCGCGGGACTCCTGGCGGGTGAACGGTCCGCGATCTCCCAGCGTGCGGTGAATCAAGTAGCTGGGCAGTGCACCGGCGACACCGCCCAGGTGCGCGAGGGTGGCGAACTGCCTGTCCTGGGAAATATCCAAGGGTTCGGCCTGGGCGGAGATGCTCTCGAAAGCGGGAGCGTTACCGGTCACCGATCGGGAACCGGAGGGGGCGGAGGCTTGATCAACCACAGATGTCTCTTTCCGGGGCAACGAGCCCGTCGTGCAGCGAGATGCTGCGCTTGAAGTATTCGGTTCATTCTAGGGGCCTGAGTCTGTGTTCGAGCTGAGCCGGCGATGTTACTCGCACCACCCCGAAGGGCCACCATTGGCTCTGATCCATAGCCTCGGTAGTGCATTTGCTCCATTGACGTCGCGGGGGGAATTACTGCGGTGCCGTGAGGAAATCGATGAGCTCCTCGACCCGTCCCAGCAGTGATGGTTCCAGGTCCGAGTAGGAGTCCACGCGGGCCAGAATCCGCTGCCAGGCCTGCCCGATGTCCGCGGGAGTCTTATGGGGCAGACCCAGCGCCTTGGCCATGCCCGTTTTCCAATCGATCCCGCGCGGAATCACGGGCCACTCCTGTAAGCCCAGAACCGAGGGTTTCACGGCCTGCCAGATGTCCACATACGGGTGGCCAAGGACCAACAAATTGCCCTGGGCCCCGGGAACGCGCAGCGCGTCCGCAGCGATCTTGGATTCCTTGGATCCTGTGACCAGGTGGTCCACCAGAACGCCGAGTCGTCTTTCGCGGCCCGGATTGAACTCGCGGACCGCCGCGGGAAGATCGTCGATACCGTGCAGCGGTTCCACCACGATGCCCTCGACCGCCAAGTCATGACCCCAGACCTTGGCGACCAGTTCGGCGTCGTGATAGCCCTCGACCCAGATGCGTGACTCCTTGGCCACGCTGGCGCGCAACCCCTCCACCGCCACGGAGCCCGAGCGGGTGCGAGCGGGTTTCTTGGGCCCGGTCTTTCGCGCGGGTGGCCCCAGCTTGATGGGCTCACCGTCGAGCAGGAACCCGGGTCCGAGCGGAAAGGTCTTGATCTTCCCGTGCCGGTCCTCCAGACCGACCACGCGCATACCACCAATGGTTTCCAGGCTCACCGCGGCACCCACCCAGCCGGTCTGCGCATCTTCGAGAACCATGCCGGGTTCCAGCGCGGTCTCGCGGGGCACGGGTCCGGTGCGGGCCACCGCTGGGCTGGTCAAATCCTGCGGGCCCCAGGTCCAACCGGATGCTGTCACGATGCGCCGTCCTCACGTGCGGGGTGGATGATCAGCCGCGAGCGTACCAAATAGCGTGCGGGGAGACCGGGGGTAGACTCATGTGAATTAGCACTGTCAACCATTGAGTGCCAAAATAGCCACGGAGACCAGATCCATGGTGCAAGCCCGTCCACGCCGGGGAGGTGACACGAGTGAGCCAGCCGCGCAGAGCAGAAATCTTGCGGGCCATTGTCGAGGACTACGTCCATTCACGGGAGCCCGTGGGATCCAAGGCGCTGGTGGAACGGCATCAATTGGGCGTTTCCTCCGCCACCGTCCGCAACGACATGGCCGCGTTGGAGGAAGACGGCCTGATCGTGGCCCCGCACACCAGTTCCGGCCGCATCCCTACGGACAAGGGTTACCGCACCTTCGTGGACCAGATTGCCTCGGTTCGGCCATTGTCGTCTCCGCAGAAACGCGCCATCCAGTCGTTCCTGGACGGCGCGGACGACCTCGACGACGCCATGGAACGCACCGTGCGGCTCCTCGCCCAGCTAACGCACCAGGTGGCAGTGATCCAGTACCCGGCGGCCTCCGGCACCACCCTGCGCCACGTGGAGCTCGTGGACGTGGGCGGCACCTCCCTGCTGGTCGTGTTCATTCCAACGTCCGGCCGGGTCCTGCAGCGCATCGTTGAAGTGAGCCGGGCACTGCCTGAGCACGAACTCATGGAGCTGCGGGCCCGTGTGCTGGCGTCGGTCATGGGGCGGCCCCTGCAGGACGTACCCGCGGGCGCCTCGAACCTGGTTCGGCAGCTGCCCCCGGAACTGGCCGAGGCCGGCACGGTGGTGGCCGAGGCACTCGCGTCGCTCGCGGCGTCGTCGGAGGACCACCGACTGGTCATGGCCGGCACGGCCAACCTGGCGCGCTTCAGCGGTGACTTTGCTCTCAGTATCGGTCCCGTGCTCGAAGCACTTGAGGAACAAGTGGTCATGCTGCGATTGTTGTCAGAGATGCAACAGGATGTCCGTGGTGTGGCCGTGCGTATCGGGTCCGACAGTACCGACGACCCGCTCGCGGAAACTTCCGTGGTGGCCACCGGCTACGGCCCAGAATCCGTGTCCAAACTGGGCGTGGTGGGTCCCACCCGAATGGATTACCCCTCCACCATGGCCGCGGTCCGCGCCGTGGCACGCTATTTGTCCCACACGCTGGGGGAGTAGCGGCGCCCGCCGTGGCACCGTTCCCCATCCGCGTTGAGAAACACACACTGACGAAAGAAGAATCGATTCCATCGTGAGCGATCACTACGAAACCCTGGGCGTGACCCGGGATGCCAGCCCGGAAGAGATCAAGCGCGCCTACCGCAAGAAGGCCCGCAAACTCCACCCGGACGTGAATCCCTCCCCGGAGGCCGCCGAAGAGTTCAAGCGTGTGTCCCACGCGAACGATGTCCTGGCGGACCCCGAAAAGCGCCGCGTCTACGACGCCACGGGTAACGAGAACGGAACCGACACCGGTTTCGGCGGGGGCTTCCCCGGCTCCGGCTTCGGTTTCGCGGACATCTTCGAGACCTTCTTCCAGGGCGCCGGTGCCGCCGGGCAGCGCGGGCCCCAGTCCCGTACCCGACAGGGCCAGGACGCGCTCATCAACGTGCGCATTTCGCTGAAGGACGCAGTGTTCGGCATTGAGAAGGACATCACCGTGGACACCGCGGTCGTCTGCCCCACGTGTCAAGGTTCGTGCTGCCAGCCCGGCACCAGCCCCACCACGTGCTCCATGTGCCGCGGCTCCGGTCACATGCAGTACCAGAAGCAGTCGATCCTGGGTGTGGTGACCACCCAGGCACCGTGCGCGTCCTGTAACGGCTTCGGCACCGTGATCGAGAACCCATGCCACGAATGCTACGGCGAGGGTCGCGTGCGTGACCGCCGCCCGCTCACCATCAAGATTCCGGCGGGCGTCCAGTCCGGTAACCGCATCCGACTCTCGGGTCAGGGTGAGGCCGGTACCGCCGGCGGACCCAACGGTGACCTCTACGTGGAACTCAAGGTCGATCCCGACCCCACCTTCCATCGCGAAGGCGACGACCTGCACGCCCGCCTCCGCATTCCCATGACCTCGGCCGCCCTGGGTACCACGGTCCAGCTCGACACGTTCGACGGCGCTCGCGACGTCGACGTCGCCTCGGGCACCCAGTCGGGTGCCACCGTGACGCTCGAGGATCTGGGCGTGACCCACCTGCGTGGCAAGGGCCGCGGTGATCTTCAGGTGCACATCGAGGTGGAGACCCCGCAGGATCTCAACTCCGAGCAGCGGGACTTGATCGAGCAGTTGGCCACCCTGCGCAATGAGCGCCGCTCGGACGCAACCACCATGAACACGCCGTCCTCCGGTGGCTTCTTCTCCCGGCTCAAGGATCGGTTCAACGATCTGTGACGGATCCGGTCTTCTTCGCCGACGGTTCCGAACTGAACGGCGCGAGCGCCGGTGAGGAGTTCGTCCTCGCCGGCGCCGAGGCGCGCCACGCGGTCACAGTCCGCAGGCTACGGGCGGGGGAGACCCTCGATCTCGTGGACGGCGCCGGGAAGCGGGCAGCGTGCGAATTCGTGAGCGGTGAGAAAGACACCATGACCGTTCGGGTCGTCTCCGTGACGCAGGAGCCCGCCCCCGCCACCGAGTTCGTTCTGGTCCAGGCGCTGGCCAAGGGTGACCGTGATCTGCAGGCCGCCGAGAGCGCCACCGAGCTGGGCGTGGACCGGGTGATCCCGTGGCAGGCAGACCGAAGCATTGTGCGACTCAAGCCCGAACGCGCCGCCAAGACTCTCGCCAAATGGCAGTCCACGATGGCCGCTGCGGCCAAGCAGTCACGGCGTGCGCGCTGGCCCGAGCTCGGGGAGCACGTGAATTCGAGCGGCCTTGCCTCCTTGATGCAACAGGAAAGCGGAACTTTGTGGTTCGTGCTGCACGAGTCCTCCGCTGTCTCCTGGGGCGGTCTCGAATCCCAAGAGCTCTCCGGAGCCGAGTCGATCGGTGTGATCGTGGGCCCAGAGGGCGGGATCAGCGATCAGGAACTGAATCGGTTCGTCGCGGCAGGGGCGAGACCCCTGAAGCTCGGCCACGAGGTCATGCGCGCCTCGACCGCCGGACCGGCAGCTCTGGCCGCATTGTGTGCCTTGACCGGGCGTTGGGCCTGATCTCCAGCGCCGCCGTGGCTCGCTCATCGGCGATCAAGGAGTGAACCGACGCCCCACACCAGGGGTGAGTTCGGGTAGGTTGCTCAGTCTTCGACGACCGTGACAGTGTGGTCGTCCTTGACCTCTTGTCCTGCGTCATTCACACCGATGACCCGCACCGTGTACTCACCAGCGGGAACCTCGACCGGGAAACGGAACTCGGTTCCGGCGGTGGACGCGGGTGTGTTCTTCGGTTCGGAAATCTCTCCCGATTTCACAGCTCGATCTTCGCCCTCCGGAATGACTTCCCACCGGGCCGATGCGTATTCCGGCAGCACCCTGCCGAAGATCGTCATGGGCTGACCCGCTTCCGTACCGGTCTGGGGATCGATCAACCACACCGGTGAGGCTATCGAGGCGTCACGGGAAATCGGTTCATCCAGGTCCACGGAACCGAAAGCCTTGTATCCGGTTTCACCGTCCACCAGGACGCGAACTTCTTTGGCCGTAGCGGCATCGAGGAGTCCAGCCGTAACGGCTGCAGCGGACACGGTGTAGACGAGTTGTTGGAGTGCAAGTTTCGCGTCGTCCTCCGAAAGCCTGCTGGCAAAGGCGGTGGAGGGCATGTCCACGGTGATGGTTCCATCCGGGGACACGGATGTGCCCACGTTCTCCACCTGGGTCCACATCGAACGGTAATCCTCGTCGAGGGGCGACAGCGTGGTCATCATGACTACGGCTTCGGCCACGGGATCCACGGTGTCCGCGTTGGAGGCGGTGCGGAACTCCCGGAAGAGATAACCCTCTTGCGCTCCACTTCCGGCCCAGTAGACCGGAGTCTGTTCGGTGGCGACACCCTCGTAGGCGTTGTCCGTGCTCATGGGTGCGGAGGCAATCCTGGGAGCGGTGCTCAAGGCATTGGTCGCGCGGTCAGCGGCGGACCCGCATGCGGAGAGAACCAGGCTCACGGCAAGACCCGCGGACAGTAGGACCGCCGCATTGCGGGCAGAGTAATGCCTGTGTTCCATGAGTTCACCACCCCGGTATGAGCTGTAGCAGTTGATCGCCGCACACGAGTTGAGAGCGCGCAGAACGTACGAGTTTGGTACCGGTGGACAAAGATACCCACAGTTACAGGTGGCGATGAACCCAGAAGTGCGTCCTGGGTGAAACCGTTATCAACCTGCAACACAACGAGCGGTAGGCTGGACCCCAATGACTGATCATGTATCCGGGGTCGATCCGAACCCACAAGACCACGAAGGCCACACCCGCGTTGTCGTGCACATGCCCGACCGGGACACCGCTCTCCGCGCACTTGGACAAGCCGATGCCACGCTGCGCCTTCTTGAACAGAACTTTCCCGCCGTGCGCATCACCGTGCGCGACGTTGACGTTGCCTTTGAGGGGCCCGTGCACGACACGCGCTCGGCCGCTGCACTGCTCGAAGAACTCGTGGTCCTGGCTCAACGAGGGACCGAGATCACGGAGCGAACCGTCATGCGCGTGACGCGCATGCTGCGCGAGGCCGAAGGCATGCGCCCGGCCAGTGCGCTGTCGACGAGCATCCTGTCGACCCGCGGCAAGACCATCCGGCCCAAGACGGTGAACCAGAAGCACTACGTGGACGCCATCGACGAGCACACCGTGGTCTTCGGCGTGGGCCCGGCCGGTACGGGTAAAACCTACTTGGCCATGGCCAAGGCCGTGCGCGCTCTGCAGGCCAAAGAGGTCAGCCGGATCATCCTCACTCGCCCCGCCGTGGAGGCTGGCGAGCGCCTGGGGTTCCTGCCGGGTTCCCTCAACGACAAGATCGATCCGTACCTGCGCCCGCTCTACGACGCGCTGCACGACATGATGGACCCGGAGTCCATTCCGCGTCTCATGGAAGCGGGCACCATTGAGGTGGCTCCGCTGGCTTACATGCGCGGCCGCACCCTGAACGACGCCTTCGTGATCCTCGACGAGGCGCAGAACACCACGCCGGAACAAATGAAGATGTTCCTCACCCGCCTGGGTTTCGGTTCGCGCATCGTTGTCACCGGCGACGTCACCCAGGTGGACCTGCCCGGCAGCACGTCGTCGGGCCTGCGCCAGGTGCAGCACGTGCTCCAGAACATCGACGACATCGCGTTCTGCGAGCTCACGGCCCAGGACGTGGTGCGCCACGAACTCGTGGGCGAGATCGTGGCCGCCTACGATCAGTTCGACACCACCAACCGGCACCGGAACGAGCGCCGTCGCCGCAAGGACGAGCGCAGGGTGGCCGCTTCGGTTCCCCTCGAACAGGGCGAGCAGAACGAGCGAGCATGAGCATTTTCATCGACACCCCGTGGGACTCCCCGGAAGAACAAGCGACGTTCCCCGCTGCCTACCGCGCCGTGGACCAGGAACAACTGACCGCACTGACCGACCTCGCCTTCGCTCGCTGGCACCTTCACCCGGACACGGAGCTGTCCATTTCGGTGGTGGACGAGGACGAGATGGCCGAGCTGCACGTCCAGTGGCTCGACCTGCCCGGTGCCACGGACGTGATGTCCTTCCCCATGGATGAGCTGACGGCCGGCACGGAGACCGAACCGAGCCTGGGTGTGCTCGGAGACATCGTGCTCTGCCCGCCCGTGGCCGAACGACAGGCACAAGCGGCGGGGCACAGTACACAGGACGAACTGTGCCTGCTCACCGTGCACGGCATGCTCCACCTCCTCGGACACGACCACGTGGAAGAGGACGAACGCGAAGCAATGTTCACCCTTCAGCGGGGCCTGCTCGAAGAGTTCCTGGGGCGCGACGCCCCTGTCGAAACGATGAAGTAGTCCCGCCCCCACGCTTTCCGAAAGGACACGTTGATGTCTGACGATCATCAGGACACCCCCGACCATCAGTTCCGCGCGGGATTCGCCGTGTTCGTGGGCCGCCCCAACGTGGGCAAGTCCACGTTGACCAACGCCCTGGTGGGCCGCAAGGTGGCGATCACCTCCAACCGGCCCCAAACCACCCGCCACACGATTCGCGGCATCGTTCACCGCCAGGACGGCCAGTTGATCCTGGTGGACACCCCGGGCCTGCACCGCCCCCGCACCCTCCTCGGACAGCGGCTCAACGACGTGGTGGCCGAGACCCTCGGTGAAGTGGACGTGATCGGTCTCTGCATCCCGGCAGATCAGAAGGTCGGCCCCGGCGACCGGTACATCGCACAGCAGGTGGCGGCGGCGGCCGGGCGTAATCCCGTGGTCGCCATCGTGACCAAAGCTGATTCCGTTCCGCGCGACAAGCTCGCCGAGCAGTTGGTCGCGGTCACCGAACTCGGCCGCGAGGTCATGGCCGAGGAGCAAGCACAGCGCGAGCAACGACGACGACGCCGCGCGGCGTCGTCGTCGAATGTCGCCTCCGTCAACGAAAAGCCGCGCGCGGACCAGTCCGAGGCCGGGTGGAGTAACGTGATTCCCGTGAGCGCCAAGGACGGCTTCCAGGTTGAGGAACTCGCCTCGCTGCTCGTGAGCCTGATGCCGGAATCCCCGCCGCTCTACCCTGACGGCGAACTCACGGACGAACCCGAGATCACCATGATGGCGGAGCTCATCCGCGAGGCCGCGCTGGAAGGCGTGCGGGACGAATTGCCGCACTCGCTGGCCGTCGTGGTGGACGAAGCGTCCGAGCGGGAGGGCCGCCCCGAGAACAACCCGATGTTGGATGTCCACGCGAGCCTGTTCGTCGAACGGCCCTCGCAGAAGGCCATCGTGATCGGCAAGGGTGGCTCGCGGTTGCGGGAGATCGGTACCAAGGCCCGCACCCAGATCGAGGCACTGCTGGGGACCAAGGTGTACCTGGATCTGCACGTGAAGGTCGCCAAGGAATGGCAGCGGGATCCCAAACAACTGTCTCGCTTGGGATTCTGATCCTCGCAATCATTCTCAGGTGGGATTAGGGAAACCTCACTAACCTGTCTGGGGCCCAGCACGGCGTCACGTACCGATACAGGAGATTTACCCAGTGGATTCACGCAGCACACACGGCCGCGACAAGAACGCGTCCCGTGAAACTGCGCCCTGGGACACTCCCGCCACGCGTCGCGAGTCCCTCCACGAGGACCGCGAGTTCGAGCACGTCAAGCTCAAGCAAACGGGTCGCCATCACCGCTCTCGGGACCACCGGCCCTCCGCCCGCAAGATCGCGGTGATCCTGGCCGTATTCGGTCTGATCGCGGTCATCGGTATCGGGGGAGTGGCGGCCCTGCGACTCAGCAGCAACCTGGACAGCAGCCCCCTGAACCTTTCGGACGGTTCCTCGTCCGTGGGCGATGGACCATTGGACATCCTGGTCATGGGCTCGGACACGCGCACCGGCTCCGGCAACAGCGAGTACGGCGACGAGGAGGATGCCACCGGACGCACCGACGTGATGATGCTCGTGCACGTCACCGAGAACCGTGATGCGGTGACCGTGGTGTCCTTCCCTCGCGACCTGATGGTTGACATCCCCAAGTGCACCGATCCGGAGACGGGCGAGGTCTTCCCGGCGCACCGGGACATGATCAACTCCGCCGTGGAGAACGGCGGTCCCGGGTGCACCGTGGCAACGGTGAACGAGATGGCCGGTGTGGACATCGATCACTTCATGCTCGCCGACTTCAACGCGGTCAAGGAGCTTTCGTCGACGGTCGGCGGTGTGCAGGTGTGCGTGAACCGACCGGTGGACGATCCCAAGTCCGGGCTGAAACTTCCCGCGGGTATTTCCTCGGTCGAGGGAGATCAGGCCCTGGCGTTCCTGCGTTCCCGTGCCGCGTTCGGTGACGGCGGCGACGAATCCCGGATTCGTTCACAGCAGTCCTTCCTGGCCTCCCTGACCCGCAAGATCCAGGGCGACGGCACGTTGAACAATTTGCCGCAGCTGTACCAGATCGCCGAGGTCATGACCCAGAACCTGCACGTGGACGAGGGGCTCACCTCCCTGCCCACGCTCGTGGGGATCGGCGGGACGTTCGCGGGGATCGACCTGGGACGGATCGCGTTCGTCACCGTGCCCAGTGTCCCCAATCCTGAGAATCCCAACCGTTTGATTCTTGACGAGGAGCCTGCCGAGCGCCTGTTCGACACGCTCCAGGAGGATCGCGCCGTGACTGACGCGGCGCCGTCGGCCTCCGCGAGCGGGTCCGCCGCCGAAGCGGGACAGGAATCCGGCCCGGCACAGCAGGACGACGCCGCCGCGGAACCCACCGAGGCTCCGGGCACCACCGACGCCGCTCCAGCCGAAACCGTCGCCCCCGCGGCCCCGACCACCGCACCCGAACCGTCCGCGACCGAGGACTCCGCCGATGAGTGGGTGCCCCAGGTGCAGCCGTCGTTGGTGCCGCTGACGGTGGCCAACCGCTCGGGTGACCCCGATCGCGGTGAGGAAATCCGGGACCTGCTCGCGGAGGCGGGTTACGCGCAGGCGGAAACCAGCCGCACCGGGACCGCTCTGGCTGGAACGCAGATCTTCTACAACCCCTCGTGGGCCACCGCAGCCGATGATCTCGCTGCCCTGCTGGGCGTCCCGGACAGTCAGCTCGTGGCCGACTACGAAATGCAGGGCCTGCGTGTGTCGATCGGTCAGGACTTCACCTCCGGCGACAAGCTGGACCTCTCCGGTGCACTGCCGGACGAGCTGCAGGGTCAAACAGCGGAACAGTTCACTTGCCAGGATTGACAAGTGGTACGTTGGATCACATGCGGCCTGGGAACGTGCGACTCCTGCTTATGTGCCGCAGCGGGGCCTCACCCATCTGACGGACGGCCGACCTACCCGCTGCGGAGTTTTGTGGTGCCGGCCCTATCTCGTATTTATTGAAAGGCCCGCTTTTCGTGAAGAATTTGCAGCGTCCCTCCGGTATGCCCGTGCACAAGTACACGCCGTACCAGCAGAATTTCCCGTTCGACATGTCGGACCGCACCTGGCCCGACAAGGTCATCACCAAGGCACCCCGCTGGTGCGCGGTGGACCTGCGTGACGGCAACCAGGCTCTGATCGAGCCCATGGATCCCACTCGCAAGCTCAAGATGTTCGAGCTGCTGGTCGGCATGGGCTACAAGGAGATCGAGGTGGGTTTCCCCTCGGCCTCACAGATCGACTTCGATTTCGTCCGCAAGCTGGTTGAAGAGGACCGGATCCCCGAGGACGTGTCCATCCAGGTCCTCACGCAGTCCCGCGAACACCTGATCGAACGCACCTACCAGGCCATCGAGGGCGCACCCAACGCGATCGTGCACCTGTACAACTCCACGTCCCGGCTGCAGCGCCGCGTGGTGTTCAAGCAGGACATGGACGGCATCGTGGACATCGCCCTGACCGGTGCCCGCCTGTGCATGAAGTACGAGGAGCAGCTCAAGGACACCAACGTGACCTACGAGTACTCGCCCGAGTCCTACACCGGCACCGAGCTGGAGTTCGCGGCACGCATCTGCAACGAAGTGGCCGAGACCTTCGAGATCGGCGACGGTCGGCAGATGATCGTCAACCTGCCCGCCACGGTGGAGGAAGCCACTCCCAACGTGTACGCGGATTCCATCGAGTGGATGGGCCGCCACCTCTACCAGCGTGACGACATCATCATCTCGCTGCACCCGCACAACGACCGCGGCACCGGTGTGGCCGCGGCAGAGCTGGGCTACTTGGCCGGTGCGGATCGCATCGAGGGCTGCCTGTTCGGCAACGGTGAGCGCACCGGCAACGTGGACTTGGTGACCCTGGGCCTGAACATGCTGACACAGGGGGTGGATCCCCAGATCGATTTCTCCGACATCGACGAGATCCGCCGCACCGTGGAGTTCTGCAATCAGCTGCCCGTGCCCGAGCGCAGCCCGTACGGCGGCGACTTGGTCTTCACCGCGTTCTCCGGTTCACACCAGGACGCGATCAAGAAGGGCTTCGAGTCCATGGAGAAGGACGCCGCCGAACAGGGCGTGGGCGTCAACGACCTGGAGTGGGCCGTTCCTTACCTGCCCATCGACCCCAAGGACGTCGGTCGCAGCTACGAGGCCGTGATCCGCGTGAACTCACAGTCCGGTAAGGGCGGCGTGGCCTACCTGCTCAAGAGCGAGTACGGCGTGGACCTGCCCCGCCGCGCCCAGATCGAATTCTCCGGCGTGGTGCAGAAGTTCACGGAGACCTCCGGTTCGGAGGTGTCCGGCGAGCAGCTGTGGAAGATCTTCACGGACGAGTACCTGCCGGCCCGCGAGAGCGGCGAGCACCGCTGGGGCTGCTACCGGATCTCAAGCATGTCCACCCACGCGGAGGACGAGGGCAACACGGTTCTGGAGATCGGCCTGGACGTCGACGGGCAGCGTCACGACCGCACTTCTCAGGGCAATGGCCCAATTGACGCGTTGATCTCGCTGTTCAACAACGAGGGCGTGGACGTGCGTCTGCTCGACTACTCCGAACACACGATGTCCGCGTCTGCCAATGCGCAGGCCGCGAGCTTCGTCGAGTTGGCCGTGGGCGACCGCGTCCTGTGGGGCGTGGGCATGGACAACAACACCACGCGCGCGTCCCTCAAGGCCGTGATCTCCGCAATCAACCGCGCCGTGCGCGACGCCCAGTTGGCGGAGCAAGCCTAAGCGTCGTTGTCTCGATCCAGCCGCCGACGCCGCTCGGTGACCTCCCGCACGGAGGGCCACCGAGCGGCGTCGGCGTTTTTGCGTGCCCGCCCGGGCACCCAGGAGAACGTGGGAGACTAGAGCGGTGGCCGGTTCAACTTTCGCTTCTCGCTCGTACCGCGATGAAGCCGTGGTGCTTCGCACCTATAAATTGGCCGAAGCGGACCGCATTGTCATTCTCCTGACCAAGGACCACGGACAGGTCCGCGCGGTCGCCAAGGGTGTGCGTCGGACGACCTCACGCTTCGGTGCACGGTTGGAGCCGTTCAACGTGGCCACGCTGCAGCTTGTGCAGGGGCGCACCCTGGACATCGTCTCGCAAGCGCTGGGCAAGCGCTCCTACGGCGAACAAATCGGTTCCGACTACGCCAAGTACACGGCCGCGGCCGCCATGGTGGAGACCGCGGAGAAGTTGACCGCAGACGACTACGACACCGCGCGACAGCACTACCACTTGCTCATCGGGGCCCTCTCGGCGGTGGCGCGTGGACTCCATGAACCCGGACGCACCCTGGACTCGTATTTGCTGCGGGCCGTGTCGATTGCTGGCTGGGCTCCCAGTCTTGTCGACTGCGCCCGGTGCGGTGCGCCGGGGCCTCATCGCTCTTTTTCCGCCGCGATCGGCGGCGCGGTGTGTCCTCAGTGTCGGCCACCGGGGTCCGCCGCACCGAGCGAGGCGACCTTCGTGCTGCTGCAGGGCTTGTTGGCCGGAGACTGGGAAACCATCGATGCCGCGGACTCCAAGACGGCGCGGGCCGCCGCGGGTCTGGTCGCCAGCTACATTCAATGGCACATGGAACGATCGGTGCGTTCCTTGAGCCTGGTCGAACGCACCGAATGATTCAGTAAAGGACTGTGAGCGTGAGCAGATTTATCCCACCTCCGGCGCACCCCAGCGGCGCCAAGCCCCCCGCCATCCCGGAGCAATTCGTTCCCAAGCACGTTGCCCTGGTCATGGACGGCAACGGGCGCTGGGCCAACGAGCGTGGACTGCCGCGTAACGAGGGGCACCGTGCGGGGGAGCGGGCGCTGCTGGACGTAGTGGCCGGTGCCATCGAGATGGGCATTCCCAACGTGTCTGCGTACGCCTTCTCCACCGAGAACTGGAAGCGTTCGCCCTCGGAGGTCGCGTTCCTCATGAACTTCACCGGGGACGTGATGAAGCGCCAGCTGCCCACGTTCCAAGAATGGGGTATCCGGGTGCGCTGGGCAGGCCGTCGACCCAAGCTGTGGAAGTCCGTGATCAACCGCCTCGAGCACGCCGAAGAAGAAACCAAGGACAATGACGTGGTCACCCTGACCATGTGCGTGAACTACGGCGGCAGGGCAGAAATTGCCGACGCCGCGGCAGCCATGGGCCGGGACATTCAAGCCGGTGTGCTGGACCCGCGTTCCATCTCCGAGTCGACGGTGCAGCGGTACCTGGACGAGCCCGAGCTGCCGGACGTCGATCTGTTCCTCCGGTCCTCGGGTGAACAACGCATTTCCAACTTCATGCTGTGGCAGTCGGCCTACGCGGAGCTCGTGTTCCTGGATGTGCTGTGGCCTGATGTCGATCGCACGGTGCTGTGGCGCGCCGTCGAAGAATATGCGAGCCGGGACCGCCGTTACGGGGGAGCCGTGGATAAAGTCGCACGGCGTAGTTGAGAGTTATACTTAAACGTTAAATCGTGAGTTGAATAATTTGTGACTCCTTGAGCGCTCGAGTTCGAGGGTTGGGACCGTATGTAAAACTGAGACCATGCGCTTGTACCCCACGTTCTTCAAAGTCGCGTTCTCCTGGATGGATGCGGAACTTGCCCACACCCTCGGTTTTGCCGGCATCAAGGCGGTGCACCGCAGTGGCCTCGGCTCCGTTCTGAACAAGGTCACCCGGCCCGATCCCGGAAGCGCAGTGGAGGTCATGGGACTGCGTTTCCCGTCCGCCTTCGGTCTGGCCGCCGGTTTCGACAAAGGTGCCACTGGGACCCACGCGCTCACGGACCTCGGGTTCGGTCACGTGGAGATCGGCACCGTCACGGGCCAGCCACAGCCTGGGAATCCCAAGCCCCGCCTGTTCCGCCTGATTAAGGACCGCGCGGTGATCAACCGCATGGGATTCAACAACGACGGCGCGGCGGCGGTCGCGCCGCGCGTTGCTGCGGCCCTGCAATCACTCAGCGAACAGGCACTGAAGACCGGACTCGAGCGACCCATCGTGGGTGTGAACATCGGTAAGACCAAGGTGGTCGATCTCGAGAATGCCGTGGGGGACTACGTCACGAGCACTCGCGCCCTGGCCCCGTACGCCGATTACCTGGTGGTCAATGTGTCCTCGCCCAACACCCCTGGACTGCGGCAACTGCAGGAACTTGATTCGTTACGGCCACTGCTCACCGCTGTGCGTGAGGAGTCTTCGGCCGTCACCGGGCGCCATGTGCCCCTGCTGGTCAAGATCGCGCCCGACCTGGCCGATGCGGACGTCCAGGCGGTCGCCGAACTGGCCCTCGACCTGGGACTGGACGGCATCGTGGCCACCAACACGACCATTGCCCGCGAGGGCCTGGGGCTGCGTAGCACCGAGGACGAGGTCGCCGCGTGTGGTGCGGGCGGGCTGTCCGGGCGAACAGTGCGGCGTCGTTCGCTGGACGTTCTGAAAATGCTGCACCAGCACGCGGGGGACCGGCTGACCCTGATCTCCGTGGGTGGGGTGACCACCCCCGAGGACGTGATCGAACGTCTCGATGCCGGTGCGGATCTCGTGCAGGGCTACACCGCGTTCCTGTACGAAGGGCCGTTCTGGGCCGCCAGGATCAACCGTGGACTCAAAAAGGCCGCGCGCCGCGTTCGTGGCTGACGATTGAGCGTTCACTCTCGAGTGCAGAGTGACGCGCAAAGCAACGGGACCCGCACCGATGTGGTGCGGGTCCCGTGTGCTGTTGCAGATGAGAAGGGTAGGGCCTAGGCGGGGCGTTCTCCGCGGCGAACCTGCGGCTTGGGCAGGCGAAGACGGCGGATGGTGAAGGTGCGCATCGCGGCGTACCAGCGGGTTCCCCGTTGGACCTCGCCGAACTTCCGGCGCATTGCGGACTGCATCCGGGTCGTGGTGATGATGGCGTCGATCACGCACAGGGCGATGTAGCCGTACATGATCCAGATGAAGGTCAACCCGATCGCCTGGTTGGGCAGGAACAGGATGAACAACATGAGGATCAGGAAAATCAGGACGAACTCGCCGATATTGAAGCGTGAGTCGATCCAATCTCGGGCGAAGCGGCGCTGCGGGCCGCGATCGCGTGGGCCGAGGTAGCGCTCGTCACCTGCGGCCATGCCCGCCTGTGCCACGGCGCGGCGTTCACGTTCTGCCTGACGTGATTCGGCCTTGGCGATCTTACGGTCGGCGGGGACCAGAGGGCGCTTGCGCGCGGCTTCCTGTTCCTTGCGGCTAGGAGTGGGTCGACCCTTGCGGCCATCGGTGGGAGCGGTTTCCACCGGCTCGCTCGAGGCGCCTACGGCCGTTGATCCCGTGGATTCATCTGCTTTCTTGCGTCCAAACACCGATCCAGGATAGCGGAGTCCGCGCGAGACGCGGCATCGCGGTGCCTTCGGCGCGTAACCGGGGCGCGGCGATAGTGTTGGGGCCATGAGTACCGAGTTCACTCCACCGAGCCAGGACACCATCGATGCGCTGCGGGAAACCGTCAACGGATCCCGTGACAAATTACTGGGGGAGCTCTCCGAGCTCGTGGCGATACCGAGTGTGGCCTGGGATTCTTTCGATCCCGCCGATCTGGAGCGCAGCGCGGAAGCCGTCAAGGGTCTGCTGTCGGAACTGCCGTTCGACAGCGTTGAGATCCTGCGCGTGGCTCAGGGCGATCAGCCCGGGCACCCTGCGGTTGTGGCTCGCACGGCTCCGGCACCGGGATACCCGACCATTCTTCTGTACGCCCACCACGACGTGCAGCCTCCGGGCAAACGCGAGCTGTGGAACACCGAACCGTTCGAAGCCGTCGAGAAGGATGGCCGACTGTGGGGCCGGGGCGCCGCGGACGACAAGGCCGGAGTCATGGCCCACATCGGTGCCTTGCGGGCGTTCTTCGAGCACACCGGCGAGGAACCGTCACTGGGTGTTGCCGTGTTCATCGAGGGCGAGGAAGAGGTCGGTTCGCCCGGTTTCGAGGATTTCCTGCGCGAGTATCGTGAGCAGCTCGCGGCGGACGTCATCGTGATCGCCGATTCGGCCAACTGGGAGGTCGGGGTTCCGGCCCTGACCACCAGTTTGCGCGGCGTGGTCGGAGGCATTGTCGAGCTGTCGGTTCTGGACCACTCCGTCCACTCAGGTATTTACGGCGGTCCCGTGCTGGACGCGCCCACACTGCTCGCCCGCCTGATTGCCACCCTTCACGACGACGACGGCGCCGTTGCGGTAGCGGGTTTGCTCTCCGAGGACGACGTGGAAGTGGACTACGAGGAAGACCGCTTCCGGGCGGACGCTGGAGTGCTCGACGGCGTGCAGTTGGCCGGCACTGGTTCCATTGCCTCCCGGCTCTGGACCAAGCCGGCACTGTCCGTGACGGGCATCGACGTGACGGACGTGGCCACCGCGTCGAACTCGATTGCCGCAACCGTGCGTGCCAAGCTCAGCCTGCGGATCGCCCCGGGCCAGAACCCCAAGGACGCGGGGGAGGCCCTCCGCCGGCACATCGAGGATCACGCGCCGTTCGGTGCAGACGTGAGCTTCTCGGTGGAAGAAGCCGGACCCTCCTTCCGTGCGGACACGCAAGCCGTCAGTTCCCAGATCGCCTTGTGGGCTTTCGAACAGGCCTGGGGGCGGCCGGCCGTGAAATCCGGCATGGGAGGCTCCATCCCGTTTACGGCGACCCTCACCAAGGCGTACCCTGATGCCCAGATCCTCATCACGGGAATCGAGGATCCGGACACCCGGGCCCACAGCGCCAACGAATCACTGCACATCGGGGATTTCCTCCACGCAGTGACTGCAGAGGCTCTCGTGTTGGCCGCGCTGGCCGAACAGGGCCGCGCAAACGCGGAATGATTCCCGCGCCCGCAACGTTTGAAGATTAACGAAAGGTTCGTCTCAGCGAACCGCTCCCGGTTGGACAGAAAGCGAGCACCATGAGCGTCACCACCGAAAACGAGACCACCCAAGAAATGCCGACCCACGAGGTCCAGTTGACCGATGTCGCCGCGCAGAAGGTTCGCGATCTCCTGAACCAGGAAGGTCGTACGGACCTTCGGTTGCGCGTGGCCGTTCAGCCCGGCGGTTGCTCGGGCCTGATCTACCAGCTCTACTTCGACGAGCGGGTCCTCGACGGCGATAGCACCCGCGATTTCGACGGCGTGGAGGTCATCGTGGACAAGATGAGCGTCCCGTACCTCAACGGCTCCACCGTTGACTTCGAGGACAGCATCTCCAAGCAGGGCTTCTCGATCGACAACCCTAATGCCGGCGGTTCCTGCGCCTGCGGTGACTCCTTCCACTAAGCAGTCCCAACCACTCCTGAGCGGGGTGAATCCAGTGCCACGTCGCACTGGATTCACCCCGTTTTCTGTTGTTCTCTCCTACTTCTCGCGGTGCGTGTGCGGCACGTCCGAGAAGGTGACCTGATCGGCCGGAAAAGGCGACACGGCACGGTGACACAGTGTCACCAGAAGTGCCGGTCGAGAGGTAAGCTCTCAAGGGAGAATTATTAACGGGCCACGTATGCCCTCTGCCCAGCGCAGAAGCAGCTACGTAGCCCACACAAAGAAGAGGAAGGGCCGTCTGTGAGTTCGCAAACTCGATCCGGCAGCCGCCGAAGCCGGATGCTCAAGGCCTCGGCAGTGGCAGTCCTGGCTGCGACCACGCTCACCGCTTGCTCCGAACAAGCGAAGATGGGCTTCTTGCCCACCGAGCGTGGCACCACTGACAACGCGGACCACATCATTGATCTGTGGATCGGTTCGTGGGTAGCAGCACTGGCAGTGGGTCTGGTCACCTGGGGCCTCATGCTCTGGTGCATGATCGCTTACCGTCGTCGCAAGAACGAGACCGGTTACCCCCGTCAGTTGGCCTACCACGCACCGCTCGAGGTGTTCTACACCATCGTCCCGATCGCTTTGATCGTGTCCCTGTTCTTCTTCTCGGAGCGGGCACAGACGGCCATCACGGCGCGCCACGACAACCCTGACGTCACCGTTCAGGTGTACGGCAAGCAGTGGGCATGGGACTTCAACTACCTCGATGACGACGTCTACTACCAGGGCGTTCAGGCGCACCTGACCGGTGAGGAAGGCGTGGAGGAAACCCTCCCCACCCTGTACCTCCCGGTGGACAGCAAGGTCGAGCTCGAGATCAAGTCCCGTGACGTGATCCACTCCTTCTGGGTTCCCGCCTTCCTCGAGAAGATCGACATGTTCCCCGAGCGCACCAACTACATGAGCTTCACCACCGGTCGCGAGGGTGTCTTCGCCGGCAAGTGCGCCGAGCTCTGCGGCGAGTACCACTCCGAAATGCTCTTCAACGTTGCCGTTGTGAGCCAGGAAGAGTACGACGCTCAGATGGAACAGCTGCGCAGCGAGGGCAACACTGGCTCCGTCGGGGACGAGTACAACCGCAACCCGAACCAAAACGAAACGTCCAACAACTAGGGGATAGGCAATGTCTACGCTCGAATATTCGCGGGACGAAGCGACCACGGTCGCTCCCCGTGTTGTGCCTAGGTCAAAGGGCAAGGTGATCGTCAATTGGCTCACCTCCACTGACCACAAGACCATCGGGTACATGTACCTGATCGCGTCCTTCATCTTCTTCTGTGTCGGTGGCGTCATGGCGCTGCTGATCCGCGCGGAGCTCTTCGATCCGGGCATGCAGATCCTGGAGACCAAGGAACAGTACAACCAGCTGTTCACCATGCACGGCACCATCATGTTGCTGATGTTCGGTACTCCGCTGTTCGTCGGTTTCGCCAACGTCATCGTCCCGCTTCAGCTGGGCGCCCCCGACGTCGCGTTCCCCCGTCTGAACGCCCTGGCGTTCTGGTTCTTCCTGTTCGGCTCCCTGATCGCCGTTGCCGGCTTCGTAACCCCCCAAGGCGCCGCGTCCTTTGGCTGGTTCGCGTACGCGCCACTGAACAGCACAACGTTCAGTCCAGGGGTCGGTGGTGACCTATGGGTCTTCGGCCTGGTCCTGCAGGGCTTCGGCACCATCATGGGTGGCGTCAACTTCATCACCACCATCCTGTGCATGCGCGCACCGGGTATGACCATGTGGCGTATGCCCGTCTTCACCTGGACCACGCTGATCACGTCCTTGCTGATCATCATGATCTTCCCGCCGCTGGCAGCCGCGCTATTCGCACTGGGTATGGATCGACGGCTCGGTGGTCACATCTTCGACCCGGAGAACGGTGGTGCCATCTTGTGGCAGCACCTGTTCTGGTTCTTCGGTCACCCCGAGGTGTACGTGCTCGCTCTGCCGTTCTTCGGCATCGTCTCCGAGATCATCCCGGTGTTCTCCCGCAAACCGATCTTCGGGTACAAGGGCCTGGTCTTCGCGACCATCGCCATTGCTGCCCTGTCCGTGACCGTGTGGGCGCACCACATGTACGTGACCGGTGCCGTGGCTCTCGGGTTCTTCTCGTTCATGACCATGATGATCGCGGTGCCAACCGGTGTGAAGTTCTTCAACTGGATCGGCACCATGTGGCAAGGGTCGCTCACCTTCGAGACACCCATCCTGTGGGTGCTGGGCTTCCTCTTCACCTTCCTGTTCGGTGGTTTGACCGGTATCATCCTGGCCACCCCGCCGTTGGACTTCCACGTCTCCGATACGTACTTCGTGGTGGCGCACTTCCACTACGTGATCTTCGGAACCATCGTGTTCGGCATGTTCGCCGGCTTCTACTTCTGGTGGCCCAAGTTCACCGGCAAGATGCTCAACGAGCGCATCGGCAAGATCCACTTCTGGCTGCTGTTCGTCGGCTTCCACATGACCTTCCTCATCCAGCACTGGCTGGGCGTTGACGGCATGCCTCGCCGTTATGCGGACTACATGCCCGAGGACGGTTTCACCTGGATGAACCAGTTCTCCACGTGGGGCTCGATCCTCCTCGGTATCTCGATGATTCCGTTCTTCTGGAACGTGTACACGACTGCGCGTAACGCCAAGAAGGTCGAAGTTGATGATCCCTGGGGCTTCGGCGGCTCCCTGGAGTGGGCAACCTCTTGCCCGCCCCCGCGTCACAACTTCACGTCCCTGCCCCGCATCCGTTCCGAGCGACCCGCTTTGGACCTGCACCACCCCGAGCTGGCAGCGTTCTCCAGCCAGCAGTACGATGCAGAACAGCCGCTCGTCGGCGGATCTGGAAGGACCGGTCGATGAAAACCACTATCAAAACGTTCATCCTCCTGGGCGTCTTCTGCGCGGTCGTAGGCATGGTCTACGGATACCTCACCGGTTTCCAGGAACTGGCCGGGTTCCCGGCGTTGCTGGCCGTTGCAGCCATGAGTTTCATGCTCGCGATCTACCTCTGGCTCGTGGATCGTTCCACCGGTGCCATGCTTCCGGAAGACCGTGAAGACGGCGAGATCGTGGAGATGTCGGGGGACTACGGAGCCTTCTCCCCGTGGAGCTGGTGGCCGCTTCTGCTGGGTATCGGTTGCGCGATCTTCGTCCTGGCTCTCGCCGTTGGTTGGTGGATCATTGGTCTGTCCGTGCCGGTCGTGATCCTGGGCCTGTTCGGCCTGATCTTCGAGCATTCCCGCGGAGACCACGCTCACTGATGTAACCGTTCTATTCCCTGAGAAGCCCTCCTCGTCTTCGGACGAGGAGGGCTTCTCTGTGCCGTTCTCGGATCATGGAGCGTGGGCCCCGCCATTCTCGCGCGCCTGCGTCACTGTCCTGCCTGAGAGAACGCAGGGGTGGATAGAGTAGAAGGCGTGGACAGGACAGTGGAATCCCGGTTGACCAGACGCTCTCTCATGACCGTGGCCCTGGGAGTTGGCGCGGTCACTGTCGCGGGTTGCGCGACGCGTACGGATACAACGCAGGAACAAGCTTCGGTTCCCCCGAGGTCGAGCCCTGAGGCTTCATCCGCCGCACCGTCACCGACGGCTCCAGTCCTGTCGCGAGAGGAAGTCGTCGCCGAGTACGGTTCTCGAGCTCCAAATTCCTGGGGGATCGACGTACCCGGGGTAGCAATGTCCCTGCCCGAAGGAACGGAACCTGTTGCTCTGACCTTTGATTGCTGTGGCGGGCCCGGAGGCGACACTCTGGACGAGGCCCTGGTGAAGGCATTGCGCGGCTCTGGAACCGCCGCCACATTCTTCCTGGCCGGTCGATGGGTAGAAGCGAATCCGGCCCTCACCGAGGAACTGGCGGCCGATCCGCTGTTCGAGATTGCCAATCACGGTACGGCACACCAGCCACTGTCCGTGTCTGGTGCATCTGCCTACGGCATTGCTGGCACGACGGACGCCGCAGCCGTCTACGACGAGATCATGGGCGCACAGAAGCTGATCGAAGAGCGAACCGGGGCCACTCCCACTTTCTTCCGATCGGGGACCGCTCATCTGGATGATGTGTCGGCGGAGATCGCCCGGTCCTTGGGGTTGCTCGTCGTCAATTTCAACCGCAATGGCGACGACGGTGGCACACTGCCCGCACCTTCTGTCACTGACCGATTGGTGGGCATGGAACCAGGAGACATCCTTCTCGCGCACTCCAACCATCCCTCGGGTGGCACGGCCGCTGGTGTCACAGCCGCTCTGCCCGTCCTTCGAGAGCGCGGAATGAGCTTTGCCCGGCTTTCGGACGTCCTTCCGACCGAAGCGGAACAGGACTAGCATCGGCGCCAAGGCGAACGCGTCATAGGCTCAGCCCTTCCGCAGCCTGGCGGCCAACACGGCCGAACTCACTTCGGCTACGACCACTCTCCATCGATCGTGGCCCAACGACCAGGAGGTCGTATGTCACGCGTAAGAGTTCACAATTTCTCCATTTCACTCGATGGATTCGGAGTAGGCGAAAGCCAGTCCCTCGAGGCTCCCTTCGGACACGCAGGGGAGCGTCTGCTGCGTTGGGCCCTGCCCACCCGCACGTTCCAACGCATGGGGTTCCACGGCCGCGAGGAGCCGACCGTGGGCGTAGACGACGCGTTTGCCAGTAATTGGGCCGAGGACATCGGGGTGGAGATCATGGGGCGGAACAAGTTCGCCCCATCCAGAGGTCCATGGGAGAACGAGGAATGGCGCGGGTGGTGGGGAGACGATCCGCCATTCCACACACCCGTAGTGGTCCTGACCCACTACCCCCGGCTCCCACGCGAGATGGAAGGTGGAACAACGTTCTATTTCGTCAATGCGGATCCGCCTGAAGCGTTGCGTCGGGCTCGCCAACTGGCGGAAGGCAAAGATGTCCGGATCGGCGGCGGCACCACGACAGTCCGAGAGTTTCTCCAAGCCGATCTGATCGACCAGATGCACATCGTGGTGGTTCCCATACTGCTCGGACGCGGGGAACGGCTCTGGGAGGGTCTGGAAGGACTTGAGGATCGGTTCACTATTGAATCTGTGGTCTCTGGATCGGGTGTCATCCATCTGACCTTCACACGCCGGGTAGGGGAGTAAAGATACGAAGGAAGCCCCCGAGGCACCTCGGGGGCTTCCTTCTGGACGATCTAGCGGATCATCCGATTACTTGTCGAGCTGAGCCTTGTGGGACCCTGCACCAACGGCCTCGTGAGCGTGGTCATCGTGGTGACCGTGCGCAGTGTCGAGCTCGTGGGGAGTCACCGGGGCGACGCGGTCCTCGAAGAACCAGCGGCTCAGGCGGCCGCGGAGCTTCTCGCTTCCGGTCACCTTGCCCTTGACGTTGGCACGGGCGGGCTGTACCTGCTGGTCCTCAAAGTTGACCAGACGGTAGCGCTTGTACTCGTCCAATGGCTCATGAACCTCCACGAACTCGCCGTGGGGCAGCGCCTGAATCCTGCCGGACTCGCGACCATGCAGCACGATCTCACGGTCCTTACGCTGCAGAGCCAGGCACATCCGTCGAGCAATGATGAACGCGAGGATCGGGCCGAGGAAGTATGCGGCGCGGAGCCAATACGTAACGTCGTTCAGACCCACATGGAAGTGCGTGGCGATGAGGTCGGAACTCGCGGCCATCATCTGGACGGCGTAAAACGTGACAGCCGCAGCACCAATTGCGGTACGGAACGGCGCGTTACGCGGGCGATCCAGCACGTTGTGGACGCGGTTGTCCTTGGTGACCCAACGTTCGATCCAGGGGTAGGCGAACATCGCGACGAACAGCAGAGCGATGGGGATTAGCGGGAGAAGAATGGCCATCGGGAGAACCCAGCCGAAAATGGTGAACTCCCAGGAGAAGGGCCAGGAACCCGGCATGAGTCGCAGAGCGCCGTCCGGGAAACCCATGTAGAAGTCAGGCTGCGAACCTGCCTGCACAGGTGATGGGTCGTACGGACCGTAGTTCCAGATGGCGTTGATGGTGGTGGTACCAGCCAAGAGCGCCAAAATACCAAACACGATGAAGAAGAAACCACCGGCTTTCGCGGCGTAGACAGGACCGACCGGGAAGCCGACCACGTTGTCCTCGGTGCGCCCCGGACCCGGGTACTGGGTGTGCTTGTGCACGACGACCATGAACAAGTGCACGACGATCATGACCAGGATCAACGCGGGGATGATCAGGACGTGGGCAATGTACAGACGACCGATGATGGCCAGTCCGGGGAACTCGCCACCGAACATGAACATCGACATGTAGGTACCCACCACGGGGATGGCCTTCAACATGGCGTCAGCAATGCGCAAACCGTTACCGGACAGAACGTCATCCGGGAGGGAGTAGCCGGAGAAACCGGCCACGATCGCCAGCAGGAACAGCACGCAACCGACCACCCAGTTAAGTTCGCGGGGGCGTCGGAACGCTCCGGTGAAGAACACGCGCAACATGTGCACGGACAGTGCCATTACGAACATGAGCGCCGACCAGTGGTGCAGCTGACGCAGGAACAAGCCACCGCGGATGTCGAACGAGATGTTCAAGGACGACGCGTACGCACCGGACATTTCCACGCCCTGCATGGGGACGTAGCTGCCGTGATACTCCATGGAGGTCATGGTGGGGTCGAACCAGAACGCCAGGAACGTGCCCGACAGCAGCAGGATGACGAAGCTGTAGAGCGCGACCTCACCGAACATGAAGGTCCAGTGGTCCGGGAAGATCTTGCGACCGAATTCCTTGACCATGGGAGAGACACCCGCACGGGTGTCCACGAAGTTAGCGATCCGCCCGGAGCGTGTGCGGGGCTGGTACTCGTAATCAGTAGTAGATGACATCAGTTTGCCTCACCCTGCATATCTCGGACTGCGAATCCGCGCTGCGAGTAGGTGGGTCCCACGGGCTCGTGGAAGTCACTACGCGCAACGAGGTATCCCTCGGAATCAACGGTAATGGGCAGCTGGGGCAGCGGACGCGATGCCGGGCCGAAGATCACTTCACACTCGTTCGTGAGGTCGAAGGTCGATTGGTGGCACGGGCACAGCAGGTGATGAGTGTGCTGCTCGTACAATGCGATGGGGCAACCGACGTGGGTGCAGACCTTGGAGTAGGCGAAGATGCCGTCCACGTTCCAGTCTTCACGGTCGGCAGAGACGTTCACCTTGTCCGGGTCGAGTCGCATGAGCAGCACAACGGCCTTGGCCTTCTCGTCCAAGTAACCGTCGTGGTGGCCCAGTTCGGAGAGGTTCTCGGGGACCACGTGGAACGCGGAGCCCAGGGTGACGTCCGAAGCCTTGATCGGGGTACCGGAGGGGTCGCGCACCAGGCGGATTCCTTCGTCCCAGATGGTGTGGCGCAGAACCGTGAGGTCGGTAGGACCCAAGTCGCGGAGCAAACCGACGAAGGGGAGCGGAGCCAGGATAGCGGCGCCGATCAGCGTGTTACGAAGGAGCGGACGGCGCTTGATGCCGGACTCGTCGTAAATGGTGGTCAGGATTTCCTGAGCCTCTGCACGCTGCTCCTCGGTACGAACGTCGTGACGTTCCTCGACTAATTCGTGGTCCGGCATGAGGGTTCGTGCCCACTGCACAACGCCAATACCAATACCGAACATGCCCAGCGCAATGCCGAGGCCCAGCAGCAGGTTCTGCAGGCGCAGCTGGCTGGTGGGCTCCGTATTCACCACGTCGTAGATCGGTCCGTCGACTCGAATACCGAAGTACGCGATGAAGAACAGAATTGATCCGAGGATCGAGATGATGAACAGCAGTACTACCTGCCGTTCGGCACGCTTAGCAGCTTTGGGGTCAACGTCTGTCACACGCGGACGGTGCGGCGGAAGTCCCGGGTCGGGGAACTGATTCTTAGCCGCTCCGTCCGAGGTGACAACCGCCCCGCTGTGCTGGGGAGTGCCGTCACGATGGTCGCCCATGTGGTCCCTCATTCTTCTCTTGATGCTTTGAATAATGCTGTGTCAGGTTGCCGGGGTGAGCCGGCAGACGCTCTCAGGCGGAGCGGGAAGTGAGCCAGACGGTGAAGCCGATGACCACGGCCAGACCGATGCTCCAGATCATGAGACCTTCAGAAACCGGGCCGAGCGAGCCGAGGTTGAATCCACCCGGGTCGGTGTTGTTGTCCAACGCCTTGATGTAGGTGATCACGTCACGCTTTTCCTCGGGAGTGATGTTGGCGTCATTGAACACCGGCATGTTCTGGGGGCCGGTCTGCATGGCCTCGTAAATGTGGGCCTCGTCGACGCCCATCAGGGAGGGAGCGTACTTGCCGCGTGTCAATGCACCACCGGCGCCGGCGGCGTTGTGGCACATGGCGCAGTTGGCCAGGAAGACCTTGGCACCGTTGGCGGAGTCACCCTTGGTGACGTCCAGGTACTCGTCCTCGGGGATGGCGGGTCCGGCACCCAGCGATGCTACGTAGCCGGCAAGCTGCTTGGTCTGTTCTTCATTGAACTGTTCCGGCTTGACCTGTGCCTGGGGGCCCTGCATCTGCATGGGCATGCGGCCGGTGCCGACCTGGAAGTCGACGGACGCGGCGCCCACACCGATGAGGCTGGGGCCGGCCTCGGTGCCTTCGGCGTTCAGGCCGTGGCAGGTAGAGCAGTTGGCCAGGAAGAGCTTCTGGCCTTCTTCAATGTCCAGTGCCGAGTAGGTCGTGGTCTCGGCCTTGGCTTCGTTGGTGGTTGTGGCAACTGCATAGAGTCCACCGGTGAGAAGCAAAGCCATGACGAGCAGTGCGAGGACTGCCAGGGGATGGCGGCGCTTTTGTGAGAGTGCCTTCACGTCAAACGTTCCTTTTACTCGGTACTTGGAGACTGGGATGGGGTGGGTCGTTCCAGCTGGCTACTGAATGAAGTAGACCAGGATGAACAGGACGATCCAGACGACGTCCACGAAGTGCCAGTAGTAGGAGACCACGATGGCCGAGGTGGCCTCGTAGTGTCCGAACCGTTTGGCAACGAAGGCGCGGCCCATGATGAAGAGGAATGCGATCAGACCGCCGGTCACGTGGATCGCGTGGAAACCGGTGGTGATGTAGAAGGCGGAGCCGTATGCGTTGGCCGCAATGGTCACACCTTCGGAAACCAGCACCGCGTACTCGTACACCTGTACGGAGACGAAGACGGCACCCATCAAGAAAGTGAGAGCAAACCATTCGGTCATTCCCCACTTGGTGAACTGGAAGATGCCGCCGGTACGGCGGGGCTGGAGACGCTCAGCGGCGAACACTCCGAACTGGCAGGTCACAGAGCTGAGCACCAAGATGATGGTGTTGATCAACGCCAGCGGGACGTTGAGCATCGCAGTCTGTTCTTCCCACAGCTCCGGAGACGTTGCGCGGAGGGTGAAGTACATGGCGAAAAGACCGGCGAAGAACATCACTTCGGACGAGAGCCACACGATGGTGCCCACGGAAGTGAGGTTGGGGCGATTGATGTTCGCGCCTACCGGTTTGGCTGGGGTATGGGTTGCAGTTGTCACAGAGACATTATGTCGCCAAAACTCTCCCCGAACCAACCACCGGGCCCTTCTGGAGGTGCCGTGTCGCGAGTCAGCTGCTTCTCTTGCAACTTATTTCAGTGCTCCTCTTATTAAGGAACCGAAATCGCCCCGCTTCGGCGGCTTCGTGCAGAGCCGGAATCTGGCGGTAGAGTCGAATTGTGACTACCTCAACTGGCTCCCAAACAAGCATGCACTGGCCGAATCTTCTGACCTCGCTCTCGCGTGGCGAGGATCTCACCTGGGATGAGTCCTATTGGGCGATGGACACCATCATGAACGGCGAAGTGCCCGACGCCGTGATCGCCGGGTTCCTCATGGCGCTGCGCACCAAGGGTGAGACGGTCGCGGAACTCAACGGTCTCGCCGATGCCATGGTTGAGCACGCGCGGGCGGTAAATGTTCCGGCGCCCGCGTTGGACATCGTGGGCACCGGGGGAGACCGGCTGTCGAGCGTGAATATTTCAACCATGTCCGCTCTCGTGTGCGCCGGCGCCGGGGTGCGCGTGGTCAAACACGGCAACAGGGCGTCGTCGTCGAAGTCCGGCTCGGCCGATGTCCTGGAAGCCCTGGGCGTTCAACTGGACATGCCCATCGACAAGGTGGAGAAGGCGGCGTCGGACGTGGGTATCACGTTCCTGTTCGCCCAGACCTTCCACCCGTCCATGCGGTTCGCGGCCGTGGCCCGTAAGGCACTCGGCGTGGCCACCGCGTTCAATTTCCTGGGGCCCATTACCAACCCGGCCAAGGTCAAGGCCTCGGCGATTGGCGTTGCAGACGCCGCACTGGCACCCCTGATGGCCGGCGTGTTTCAGAATCGTGGGGACCGAGCGTTGGTCTTCCGCGGGGGAGACGGCCTGGACGAGCTCACGGTCACGGCGCCGTCGGACGTGTGGGAAGTTCGTGACGGTCAGATCACGGAACATTCGCTCGAACCACTCGATTTCGACATGCCGCGCGCGACCATCGAAGATCTGCGCGGCCAGGATGCCCAGTACAACGCGGGGGTCGTTCGCGACGTTCTCGCCGGTACCCCGGGTCATATTCGCAACGCGGTGCTGCTCAACTCGGCCGCGGGCCTGATGGCCGTGGACGAGAACGCTGACGGCGAGTTCCACGACCGTTTCGCCCAAGCCATCGCTCGCGCTGCTGAATCCATTGACTCAGGTTCCGCGCAGGCCATCCTGGATCGCTGGGTCCAGTTCGCCAGGACGGCTTAGGTCCCGCACCTTCGTTAACTACGACGACGCCGCTCGGCCGGGTTTTCCCGGGCGGGCGGCGTCGGTCGTTGGTGGCTTGATTCCGGTTAGTCGATACCCAAGGAGAACGCGGCGTCCAGATCGTGCTCACTGTAGGCGCGGAAGGCGATGTTGGTGTTGGTCGAAACCACGCCCTTCACCTTGGACAGCTGGTCTGCGATCACATCGGCCAGCCGTTCGTGCTCGCGCACGCGGACCATGGCGATCAGATCCCAATCACCAGTGACCGAGTAGACCTCGGTGATGCCCTTGATGTTGGAGATGTCCTGGGCCACCTCGGGAATGCGGTCTGCGGATGTCTTGATCAGCACGATTGCGGTCAGCATGTGAGTCCTTTCTCGACGTTTGTCTTCAGCCTATCGATTGCGGAGTGAGCGGCCGACCAGGAGCACGATCAATCGGTACCCCAGGAGGAACAAGCCCAGGACACCCAGGCTCACCAGGACGAACGCGAGGGCAGTGCCCTGGCCCGTCAGCATGCGCAACAGCATGCCGATGATCTCAGCCGACAACCAGACGACCACGCCGGTTGGGAACAGCGCTGCAGGACGCCGGTGCGCCCGGGTGAGAACCCAGCCCACGAGGGCTCCGACAAGGAACGGCCAAGCCGTTTCCAACGCACCCCAAGGGCTTTGTTCGTGGGCGTTGCGGCCCAGCGCCGCGAAGATCGTCACGAGGACCAGGTCCGCGATCAGGAACAACGGCCAGCGATGGGAACCGGATCGCGGGGGAGAGGTTCCGTTGACCGGAGTGGGGGATGTAGACGTGGAGGACGGCGCAGATCGAGACATAGTCCCAGTCTAGGCCCGGGTCATACCTGAACTTTTACGTGAACGTTTCTGTAATAGTATGAACTATCGCTTGAAACAATCGACTTTAGCCACCGCAACTATGGGTGTGTTCAAGTGACACCGGCGGGATAAACTGCCGAGCGCCGTCGTAACCTCGAGGGCACTTCGCCAACCACTGGAGACACGGTGAGCACAACCGATGCGGCCCCCGAGCACGCGGCCGACACCCACGATCTGATCCGAGTGCGAGGTGCCCGCGAGAACAACCTCCGGGACGTAAGTGTGGACATCCCCAAGCGCCGACTCACCGTTTTCACGGGCGTCTCCGGCTCGGGTAAGAGCTCCTTGGTGTTCGGCACCGTGGCCGCGGAGTCGCAGCGGCTGATCAATGAAACCTACAGTGCCTTCCTGCAGGGCATGATGCCCACGGTCGGTCGACCCGAGGTCGACATGCTGGAGGGCATCACCACCGCCATCATGGTGGATCAGGAACCCATGGGCGCGAATCCGCGCTCCACGGTGGGCACCGCCACAGACGTCAACGCGATGCTGCGTATCGTGTTCTCTCGCTTGGCGGAACCGCATATCGGCGGGCCCAAGGCCTTTGCCTTCAACATTCCCTCGGTCAGCGGCGCCGGAGCGGTCACGGTGGAACGCGGCAACCAGAAGAAGGAAAAGAAGACCTTCTCCATCACCGGCGGCATGTGCCCTCGCTGTGAAGGCATGGGTAAGGTTTCCGATCTCGACTTACGCGAACTCTATGACGAGAACCTGTCCATCAAGGATGGCGCCATCACCGTTCCCGGCTACAACAAGGGCGGGTGGAACGTGCGCCTGTACGGCGGGCTCGAGTTCTTCCCCGGCGACAAGCCCATCAAGGACTTCACGGACAAGCAGCTCCACGACTTCCTCCACATGGAGCCCGTGAAGGTCAAGGTCGAGGGCATCAACATGACCTTCGAAGGCCTGATCCCTCGGATCCAGAAGTCCATGTTGAACAAGGACCGCGAGGCCATGCAGACCCACGTGCGGGAGTTCGTGGACCGCGCCGTCACGTTCAAGGCGTGCCCGGAATGTGAGGGCACGCGGTTGGCGGCGGGCGCGCGCAACGCGAAGATCGAAGGCGTGAGCATCGCCGATGCGTGCGCCATGCAGATCACGGATCTCGCCCAGTGGGTCCGCGGCCTGGATTACCCGTCCATGAAGCCCCTGCTCGATGGACTGACCGCCACGCTGGATTCGTTCGTGCGAATCGGACTGGGCTACCTGTCACTGGATCGCCCCACCAGCACGCTGTCCGGCGGTGAGTCTCAGCGCGCCAAAATGATCCGGCACCTGGGCTCGCCGCTGACCGATGTCACCTACGTGTTCGATGAACCGACCATCGGCCTGCATCCCCATGACATCCGCCAGATGAACGAGCTGCTGTTGGAGCTGCGGGACAAGGGCAACACCGTGCTCGTCGTGGAGCACAAGCCCGAAACCATTGCGATCGCCGACCACGTGGTGGATCTCGGACCCGGCGCCGGCACGGACGGCGGCACCATTTGCTTCGAGGGCACCGTGGACGAGCTGCGGGGGAGTGACACCAATACCGGCCGCCACTTGGACGATCAGATCGCGCTCAAGGAATCGTTCCGCAAACCCACGGGCCAGCTCGAGATCCGCGGGGCCACCTCGCACAATCTGGACAACGTGGACGTGGACATTCCGCTGGGCGTGCTCACCGTGATCACGGGCGTGGCCGGTTCGGGCAAGAGTTCACTGGTGCACGGATCGCTCCCGGACAACCAGGACATCGTGTCCATCGATCAGAGTGCGATCCGCGGGTCCCGTCGCAGTAATCCCGCGACCTACACGGGCCTGTTGGATTCCATTCGCAAGACGTTCGCCAAGGTCAACGGTGAGAAGCCCGCGCTGTTCAGTCCCAATTCCGAAGGCGCATGCCCCACGTGTAAGGGCGCCGGTGTGATTTACACGGATCTGGGCATGATGGAGGGCGTCACCTCCACGTGTGATGACTGCGAGGGCAAGCGGTTCCAGCCGGCAGTTCTCGAGTTCGAGGTGGACGGCAAGAACATCAGCGAGGTGTTCTCGATGTCCGTCTCGGATGCCCTCGAGTACTTTGCCGACGGCGACGCTCGTACGCCAGCCGCAGTCAAGATCCTCGAGCGTCTCTCGGACGTCGGCTTGGGCTACGTGAAGGTGGGTCAGCCGCTCACCACGCTGTCCGGCGGTGAACGCCAGCGCCTCAAGTTGGCCACGCGCATGGGGGAGAAGGGTGGCGTCTACATCCTGGACGAGCCCACCACGGGCCTCCACCTCGCCGACGTCGAGCGTCTCCTGGGCATGCTGGACCGCCTGGTCGACTCGGGCAAGTCGGTGATCGTGGTCGAGCATCACCAGGCCGTCATGGCGCACGCGGATTGGATCATCGATTTGGGTCCCGGTGCAGGTCACGACGGCGGGCGGATCGTTTTCGAGGGCACACCCGCAGATCTCGTGGCCGAGAAATCGACCCTCACGGGCCAGCACCTCGCGGAGTACGTGGGCGCCTGACCAAGTCTCCGGGAACGACGACGTTTGCCCCAGTCAGGCGGCCTATTTACGGTCTGACTAGGGCAAACGTTATTTATGGAGAGTTGCCGGGGGACTAGCCCGCCTGGAGCGGCCGCAGTTCAACCTTCTGACCGCAGGCCGCCGATGCCCGGGTTGCCAGATCGATGGCCACTGTTTCGTCAAGCGCCTCGACAATCCAGAAACCACCGATCGACGCTGACGACACGGAAAACGGCCCGGGGGTCACGGACGGTGTCGTGCCGGTGGCATCCACGGTGTGGCTGGATTCCGGAGGCATCAAGCCACAGGCGTAAACGAATTGTCCTGCTGCTTGAAGTCCGGCGTTGAACTCGGCGACGGCCGCGAAGGCGGCCTGTAAGGCGGCGTCGTCTTGATAAGCGGTGCCGGCGTTCTGAACGCCAGGCTCGTGGAAAACGGAAATCATGTACTGGGCCACGGGTGAACCTTTCGCGGGTCTGTCGCTCGCACAGTGAAGACGACTGCGAGTGCTTCCATCAGAGATCCAACCATCGTGAGGGCCGCACGTATCTAGAGGTGTGGAACCCGGGAACCGCCCAGATCAACCTTTGACCGATAATGTACATTATGTAAAGTAGGTCGTTCGAACGCGAGGATGCCTCTGGGCTGGCGCTCCCCTCGATCGCCGGACCGGGCTCCCATCACGTGAGTGCTGTCAGTCCGATCAGCGATGCCTCAGCTGCCCGTTGTTGGTTCGGAACTTGGCGACGAAAAGAGCAGCCTCGCGATATCGCGTGCTGCGGCCTCGGGGTCTTCACCCAGCCACGGCGGCAAGGCGTTGTTCAGCCACAGCGTGGCGAATCCGTGCACGAGTGACCATGCAGCAACCCCTCCGACGTGGACATCGCGATCACCTCTTTGCTCGGAGGGCATGTTTTCGACGCCGCCATACAGCGCGTTGGTTGCACGCTGCCGGGCCGCCACTACCCCGGTGTCGCCTGCCCGATAGAGATCAGGGCGGAACATCACCTCGAAGTGAGCTCGATGGTCGACCGCAAAGCGCACATAAGCCACGCCCACTTCGAGGAAATCGCCGCTGCGCTGCTGTTCCGCGTCGAGCGCCTCGGCAAGAAGTTCGAATCCCTGCGTGGCCAGGGCAGTCAACAGCCCGGCCTTGTCGCCGAAATGATGTGCCGGCGCCGCATGGGATACGCCAGCGCGCCTTGCCAGATCGCGCATGCTAAGTCGCTCGGGACCAGATTCGGTAATCACGGCCACCGCGGCACTCAGTATCGCCCGTGCGAGATCGCCGTGATGGTACGGCTTTGTCGTCTTCACTCTTTGAGACTATCCACCTATCTAGTCATTGACAAGACTGGATCGCGAGCGCATCCTGACAGTGTCTAGATTGACACTTCGGAAGGAAGACGTTATGGAACCCCTGATTGTTCTTGTAGTGGTCACACTCGCAGTGCGAGCGGCCGGCATGGCACGGTTCAGTCGTTTGAGACCGTGGCGAATCGCCTTGCGCGGCGGTCTGGCGGCGATGTTCTTCATGACCGGCGTAGTCCACTTCGTTGGAATGCGTGCGGAAATGATCGAAATGGTCCCGCCTGCCCTCCCAGCGCCCGAGCTACTCGTGACGGTGACCGGCGTACTGGAACTGCTCGGCACCCTCGGCCTGCTATGGTCCCGAACTGCACCGTGGGCCGCCGGAGGGCTAGCGCTCATGCTGGTCGCCATGTTCCCGGCGAACGTTTACGCCGCAGTTTCCGGCCTCACGAGCGGCCCCATGGAAGCGCTGCTCCCCCGGACCCTGATTCAGATCGTTTTCCTGGCGGCCACCTTGGCTGTAGCGGTCCCACATTTTCGTGATCGACGGCGAATCGGCCGGGATGCCGGGCGACGGTCATCTGAAGAGGTCATCGTGAACTCTTAGCGAGGATGCTCAATCTGTGCCTCGATGCACGAGTCTGTCTCCGGACCCTACCCAAGTTTCCTCAGCACGCTTAGAGTGAGTTCACGGCCGATCAAGTGACCCAAGGCACCGTGCGCTTCCAGCGTCCCGGCCACGCGGTGTCGAGAATGGAACGCCCAGGAGGCACCCCGTGATCAAAGCATTGCAGCAGCTCACCGACCGGATCGAACAGACGAACTCGCTGGACTCCGTCATCGCCTTCGCCAAGGAAAATGCCGGCCCCATCATGAAACAACCGATGGTGAGCAAGGTACTGAGCGGGGATTTCCTGGGCCATCCGCTGCATCCCATGCTGACCGATATCCCCATCGGCGCGTGGAGCATGTCGGCACTCTTAGATGTCTTGGGTGGCGAGGAGCTAGAGGATGCATCAGCCATCCTGGTGGGCGTTGGCGTGCTCAGTGCAATCCCCACGGCGGCCACCGGTCTGCACGATTGGCAGACCACTAAGGGTGCGACCAGTCGCGTGGGATTCGTCCACGCGGCGACCATGGACGTGACCGTCTTGCTGTACTCCGGGTCGCTTCTTGCACGGGTGACCGGACACCACACTCCCGGCAAGCTGCTGGGCTTGGCCGGACTGGGTGTCATGACAGTGGGTGGCTTCCTGGGTGGACACCTCACATACTCCATGGGGGTCAACGTGGAGCAGGAGGGACCCACGCTGCGGGCAGTGAAGTAACCGTCCAAAGAGGCGAACAACCGCCTCCGGAGACCCAAGAAACTCACTCCATGACCGGTCATATTTCGGGCAATTTGGCGCGCGCCACACTCCCGCGTTACTTTTGAGCGACCATCCCGAGCGGCCGAGAGACCTGGATCTGTGACGCCGCAGCAACCGGCTTCGTGCAAGGTGCTACCGCCAGGACCGATGGAGTGATTACACCATGTCTCTTGATGCCAGCACGTCCGTTCGCGCTGAAGAAGCCGCAACCGACACCGGATCCGCCTCGCCGAGAAAACACCAGCGGAGCTCCGAGGCCCTCTCAGTTCGCTTCGACAATGTCTGCCGGGCCTTCCCGGGCAAGAACGGCAACGAACCGCACGTGGTGCTCAAAGACATCACCCTGGACGTCGTCCCCGGTGAGGTTCTCGCCATTCTCGGCCCCAGCGGCTCCGGTAAGTCCACGCTGCTGCGCGCAGCATCAGGTCTGGACGCGCCCACCCAGGGAACCGTTCTGATCGACGGAACGCCAGTGAACGGAATCGACGACCGCTGCGCCGTCGCCTTCCAGGAGCCGCGCCTCCTCCCCTGGCAGAACATCCACAAGAACGTGGAACTGGGACTGCCGCAAGGAACCCCCAAGGCCGAGGGCCAGGAACGTGTCGAGAAGCTCCTGGAACTGGTCGAGCTCGCCGATTTCGCCCACCTGCGTCCGCGGGAAGTGTCCGGCGGCATGGCTCAGCGCACTTCGCTGGCACGGGCGTTAGCGCGACGCCCCGGTGTGCTGCTGCTCGATGAGCCCTTCGGCGCCCTGGACGCGCTGACCCGCCTCAAGATGCAGGATCTGCTGCTGCAGGTCCACGAGGCCCACCCGACCACAGTCCTGCTCGTGACCCACGATGTGGACGAGGCACTTCAGCTGGCCGACCGCATCGTCGTGCTGGGCCGCAAGCCGCGCGAGACGGCGGCGTCGATCGCGCACGTCTTCACCGTGCCCGGCGACCGCCCGCGTAATCGCAGCGACGAACAACTGGGCCGAATGCGCCTGACGCTGCTCTCCGGCCTGGGCGTCGACACCCACCGCCACTAACGCCACACCCCGCCCATTTCGGGCTACCCCACACCCAGTTTTCGGGCCCCGAGTCTCTCGACCGGCCTACTCGCACTGCACACGATCCCCTGGAGGTCCCACCATGAATCCGTCCAAAAACACGCCGTCTCGCCGTTCCGTTCTGAGAGCGGGGGCCTTGGGCCTGGGTGCCGTGACGCTCTCCGGTTTTCTGAGCGCATGCGCCGGTGAAGGCTCCGGCGGCGAGAACATTCCGAGCCAGGGCGGCGGGGACGGAGAGGCCTTTACCCTCAACATCGACTTCGCCACGTACAACCCGTTGAGCCTGGTCATCAGGGAAAAGGGTTGGCTCGAGGAGACCTTGAAGGACCAGAACGTCACGGTGAACTGGGTTCAGTCGGCCGGCTCCAACAAGGCCAACGAGAACCTGCGCGCGGAAGCCATTCATGTGGGATCCACCGCCGGTTCCGCAGCACTGTTGGCGCGTTCCAATAACTCACCCATCAAGGTGGTCTCGCTCTACAGCCGTCCGGAGTGGGCCGCGCTGGTGGTCCCCGCCGATTCCGAGATCACCGAGGTCGCAGATCTCAAGGGCAAGTCAGTGGCCGCGACCAAGGGCACCGACCCGTATTTCTTCCTGCTCCAGGCCCTGCAGGACGCAGGCGTGGACCCCGGCGAGGTCACCGTTCAGAACCTGCAGCACGCGGACGGCCGCTCCGCCATGGAGAACGGTTCCGTGGATGCATGGAGCGGACTGGACCCGATCATGGCCGGCGCCGAAGAGAAGGGCGCCGAGCTCTTCTTCCGCAATCTGGAATTCAACACCTACGGATTCCTGAACGCCACGGAGTCCTTCCTGGAAGACAAGCCGGAGATCGCGCAGACCGTGGTCGATGCCTACGAGTACGCCCGCGAATGGGCCGCAGAGAACGTTGACGAAACCGTCAAGATTCTCGCCGAGGTCGCAGGTCTGGACGAGTCGGTCGCGCGCAAGGTCATCGCGGAACGCTCCAACCTGGACGTCGATCCGGTTCCCGGCGACGCCCAGCTCGAAGTCCTGCGCCGCGTAGGCCCGTACCTGGTGGAGTCCGGTGACGTCTCCAGTCAGTCCCAGGTGGACGACGCCCTCGACACCATCATCGACGCCTCCTTCATCGAGAAGGCCGACCCCTCGACCATCAAGGCTGACGCATGAGCACCTCGGTAGAAACTCCCTCGCCCAAGAATTCGAACGCGACCGATACAGCGAACGACGACGCCGCCCTGCAGCCTCGCGTCGCCGGTCCCCTACGCCGCGGCGTAGGGGCCAAACGCGCCGTCCTCGGTGCCATCGTCCCGTTGGTTCTGCTCCTGCTCTGGTGGTTGTCCACCAGCGTCTTGGGGATCTTCTCCCCCGTTCAGCTACCGTCTCCTAGCTCGGTGGTCGAGGCCGGGATCGACCTAGCTCAGCGCGGAGAACTGTGGACTCACGTGGGCATCTCCGTGCAGCGCGTTCTGCTGGGCTTTGCAATCGGCGCCGTATTGGGTCTGACCTTCGGCTCCCTGGTGGGCCTGTCCAAGTGGGCGGATGCTCTCCTCACCCCCACCATCGGTGCCTTCCGCGCGGTCCCCAGCCTGGCGTGGGTTCCGCTGCTGATCCTGTGGATGAAGATCGGCGAGGACTCCAAGGTCACCCTGATCGCCATTGGCGCGTTCTTCCCCATCTTCACCACCGTCTACATGGCGCTCCGTCACGTGGACAAGAACCTGGTGGAAGCCGGCCGTGCGTTCGGTCTCTCCGGGCTCAAGCTGCTGACCACCATTCAGTTGCCCGCGGTCGTTCCGTCCGTGTTCTCCGGCCTCCGACTGGCGCTCGCGCAGGCCTGGCTATTCCTGGTCGCCGCCGAACTCATCGCCAGCTCCATGGGCCTGGGCTTCCTACTGACCGATTCGCAGAACAACGGTCGAACGGACCGGCTGTTTTTGGCGATCATCTTGTTGGCCGTGATCGGCAAGATCACGGACGCCATCCTCGGGGTCGTCGAGCGCAAGGCCGTGAACCGCTGGGCCTGATTCGCACTGCTTCTTAACCGCCGACGCCGGGTGGTCGCCTCACAGAGGTGACCACCCGGCGTCGTTATGGCTAGGCGTGGGGCCTGTGCTTAGCGGCCGAGCACGCTCATGGCATCGTTGGCGCGGGAAGCCTGGACCTGGACCAGGTAGGTCTCGGCGGCCATGGTCTTGAGGGACTTGAAGTCGCGCTTGCCGCCGGTGGCCAGGTGGGCGACGAAACCGAAGATCGCACCCCAGATTGCGCCGATGACCACGGACCACAGCATGATCGAGAGCAGGCCGAAGCCGGGTGCGAAGAGGCCGAAGAGGATACCGATGAACAGGCCGAACCATGCACCGGAACCGAGTCCCGCCAAGGCTGCGCGGCCCTTGGTCATGCGGCCGGTGACGAACTCCTCGGAGCGCAAGCCTTCACCCACGATCTTGATGGTGGAGACGTCGAATTCCTTATCGGAGAGCTGATCGACGACGGCCTGTGCCTCCGCATAGTCCGGGAACCGGGCGATGGTCTCGTACTTCACGTCGGTGCTGATCTGAGGGGCCTGGATGGGCTCGGACATGCTTCCTCCTGCATTTGTTGGATGCTTCAAACTGTTATAGTTTGACTCTACCAACCACTTTTTGCGGTAACAAGCAGGGTGATGACATGAGCGGTGAGACAACGGACACAGTGACGGTAATGGCCCGGACCATGTCGGCCCTGGGGCGACTCACCACGCGGTCCAGGATGCGGCGGGAGCTCGGCGGTCAGAGCGCCAAACTCTCCCCCACCGACATGTGGCTGGTTGACCGAGTCAGTGAGTTCGGTCCGGCGCGCATGTCCGAGCTGGCTACATGGCAATCCGTGGATCGCTCGACCATGACCACGCAGGTCGGCAAGCTCGAGAAACTGGGCCTGGTGCAGCGTGCACCGGACCCGCAGGACCGCCGCGCCATTGTGGTGTCGGTGACCGAGGCGGGGCGCCAGTTGCACGAAGAAAGCCGCGCAGCTGCCTGCGCGGCTTTCGACAGTATGTTGGCCGACTGGAGTGATGCGGAGCGCAGTCGGCTGACCGAGTCACTCACCCACCTGGTGGACAGTCTGGAGAAGCATCTCTCCACCAAGTCCGAGGATCACAGCACGGAGCGGTAGACCTCCAGGGTCCGCTCCGCAATGGTCTCCCAGGCGAAGTGTTCCTGGGCGCGCTTGCGTCCGGCGATGCCCATCTGGCGAGCGCGTTCGGGGTCGCTGACCACGTCGATCAGTGCGGCTGCGAAGTCGTCCACGAACTTCTGGGGATCCAGCGGGGTTCCGGTGCCGTCGGTGACCTGTTCGATGGGAACCAGTCGCCCGGTCTCACCGTCCACGACCACCTCGGGGATGCCGCCCGTGGCGGAAGCAACCACGGCGGAGCCGCAGGCCATGGCCTCGAGGTTCACGATGCCCAGGGGTTCGTACACGGAGGGGCACGCAAACGCGGTGGCGTGGGACAGGATCTGAATGACCTCGCGGCGGGGCAGCATCTTCTCGATGAGGACCACGCCGGTGCGCTTGGCCTTGAGCTCGTCGATGAGCCCGTTGACCTCGGCGGCGAGCGCGGGGGTGTCGGCGGCGCCGGCGCACAGTACGAGCTGCACCTCGGGCGGCAGCTGCAGGGCGGCGCGCAACAGGTAGGGCACGCCCTTCTGGCGGGTCACGCGGCCGACGAACACCACGGAGGGGCGCTCGGGGTCGATGCCGTACTCCTCCAGGACGTCGGTGTTCGGGTCGTGATCCCACTGAGAGACGTCGATGCCGTTGTGCACGGTGCGCACACGGGCCGGGTCAACGTTGGGGTAGGAACGCAGGATGTCATCGCGCATTCCGTCGGAGACGGCGATGATCGCGGCGGCCGCTTCGTACGCGGTCTTCTCGGTGAAGGAGGACACGCGGTAGCCGCCACCGAGCTGTTCGGCCTTCCACGGGCGCAAGGGCTCCAAAGAGTGGGCGGAGAGCACGTGGGGAATGTCGTACATCAGGGAGGACAGGTGCCCGCCCATGTTGGCGTACCAGGTGTGGGAATGTACGACGTCAGCGCCGGACACATCACCCACCATCCCGAGATCCACGCCCAGCGTCTGGATCGCGGCGTTCGCCGAGGACAACTCTTCCGGCACCGGATAGGCCTTGACGGTTGCTCCGTGGAAGTCGGGTTCACGCGGGGCGCCGAAGCACCGCACGTTCAGGTCTACCAGTGGCGCGAGGACTCGGGAGAGCTCGGCCACGTGCACCCCCGCTCCCCCGTAGATCTCGGGCGGGAACTCTTTGCTCAAAATGTCTACTCGCACACTGCGAGCCTAGACCACATGCACCGGCCCGCCCCAGGGTTACGGCGAGCGCCACGGAAAGGCGACCTGGAGCGGCGCGGCACTCAAGCCGTACTCCTAAGGAAACTTACGCAATGTTTCGTGCGACACGATGGCGGAGGCAAGGAATTGGGACACAATAGCGGTGAAGGCCAGTCGTTGGGGATTGCGCGTTTCAGCCCTCCGGCTATGACTCGAACGGGAAGTGAGAGCTACATATGTCACGCAAGAAGAAGGTTTTGGCCATTGTCTTGGCCGGCGGTGAGGGCAAACGTCTGATGCCGCTCACGGAGGACCGGGCCAAGCCCGCGGTTCCCTTCGGTGGCGGTTACCGTTTGATCGACTTCGCGCTGTCCAACCTGGTCAATTCGGGGTACCTGCAGATCGTGGTGCTCACCCAGTACAAGTCCCATTCCCTGGACCGTCACCTCTCGGAGACGTGGCGCCTGTCCACGCAGTTGGGCAACTATGTGGCCTCGGTGCCCGCGCAACAACGCCGCGGCAAGGACTGGTTCCTGGGCTCGGCCAACGCGATCTACCAGTCCATGAACCTCATTGATGACGCCGATCCGGACATTGTGGTCGTGGTCGGTGCGGACCACGTGTACCGCATGGATTTCGCGGACATGGTCGACTTCCACATCAACTCCGGCGCCAAGGCCACGGTGGCCGGTGTGCGTCAGACCATGGACATGGTGACCTCGTTCGGCGTGATCGAGACGGACCCCAATGATGTCTCCAAGATCAGCCGGTTCGTGGAGAAGCCCCAGTCCACCGCCCCGCTGCCCGATGACCCCAATGCGTTCCTGGCATCGATGGGCAACTACGTGTTCGACCGCGACGCCCTGGTGGAAGCGCTGCGTTACGACGAGCAGCAAGAGGGCACCAAGCACGACATGGGCGGTGACATCATGCCGTACTTCTCCGATCGTGGAGAGGCAGCGGTCTACGACTTCACCAACAACAACGTACCCGGTTCCACCGACCGCGACCGTCAGTACTGGCGCGACGTGGGCACGTTGGACTCCTACTACGACTCCCACATGGACCTGATCCGTCCGCTGCCGGTGTTCAACCTGTACAACTACTCGTGGCCGCTGTACACCCACCAGATCATGGCTCCGCCGGCCAAGACCGTGCGCGGACCCAATGGCCAGCCGGGTGTGGCGCTGGATTCGATCGTCTCCCCGGGTGTGCTGATCACCGGTGGTCGCGTGGAGTCCTCGGTGCTCGCCTCCAAGGTGGTGGTGGAACACGACGCCCGGGTCTCCGAATCCGTGATCATGCAGAACGTCCGCGTGGGTGCCGGTGCACAGGTGCACCGGGCGATCATCGACAAGAACATGGTGATCCCCCCGGGAGCCACCATTGGTATCAACAAGGAAGAGGACCTGGCCCGCGGCTTCACGGTCACCGATTCCGGCCTGACGGTCGCGCCCAAGAACTTCAAGTTCGAACGCTGACACCACGCAACACATGAGCGAGTGCCCGGGTCGGAAACGGCCCGGGCATTTCGTTGTCCCCGGCGTGACCAGCACCCCATTAACACCCCCATTAGCTCCCCGACCAGCATCCCGACCAGCACCCTTACCACCCACCTACTGGCCCCCGCCCAGGTTGTGCTGCCTAGAATGATGCATATGGTGCAAAGTTCCCTGACCCGAGCCGAAGCAACGACCCGTGCGGAACAGATCAGGGTGGCCTCCTATGACGTCACGGTGGATCTGTCCGGCGCGCTGGACCCGGCGCAGACCACGTTCGGTTCCCAGGTGACCGTTCGCTTCACGGCGGAGGATGGCGCGGAGACGTTCATCGACTTCATCCACGATTCCATCTCCCTGGTCGAGCTCAACGGCGACGAACTGGACGTCGACGACGTCGTGGAAGGCTCCCGGATCCGGCTGCCCGAACTCGAGGGCGCCAACGAACTCACCGTGGTCGGCCGCGCCCTCTACTCCCGTTCCGGTGAGGGCCTGCACCGGTACGTGGATCCGCAGGACGGCAGCGTCTACACCTACACCCAGTACGAACCCGCCGATTGCCGCCGCGTGTTCCCGGTGTTCGAGCAGCCGGACCTCAAGGCGTCCTTCACCTTCACGGTCATCACTCCCCCGGAGTGGATCGCAGGCTCCAACGGCGAACACATCTCGTCCGAACTGGCCGGTACCAGTGACGTGCCCGGCGCGATCGCCCACGAATTCGCGCCCACCGAGCGCATCTCCACCTACATCACCACCATCCTGGCCGGGCCCTACACCAAGGTCTGCGACGAGTGGCAGGGCGTGGACGTCCAGGGCGAGACCCAGACCGTCCCCCTGGCGCTCTACTGTCGGCGAGCGCTCGCCGAGCACCTGGATTCGGACGAGCTGTTCGCCGTGACCAAGCAGGGCCTGGATTTCTTCACGGATTTGTTCGCCTTCGACTACCCGTTCGGCAAGTACGAGCAGGCCTTCGTGCCGGAGTACAACCTGGGCGCCATGGAGAATCCCGGTCTGGTCACGCTCACCGAGGATTATTTGTTCCCGTCCGGGGCCACGCGCACGCAGTTGGCCGGGCGCGCCAACACCATGCTGCACGAGATGTGTCACATGTGGTTCGGCGACTTGGTCACCATGACGTGGTGGGATGACCTGTGGCTCAAGGAGTCCTTCGCGGAGTTCATGGGCGCGTACGCGTCCGTGCGGGCCACCGAGTACGACGACGCCTGGGTCGCCTTTGCGCTGGGCCGCAAGGAATGGGCCTACCGCCAGGATCAGTTGCCCACCACGCACCCGATCGTTGCGGACATCGTGGACCTGGAGGCGGCCCGCCAGAATTTTGACGGCATCACCTACGCCAAGGGTGCTTCGGTGCTCAAGCAGTTGGTCGCGTTCGTGGGTGAGGAGGCGTTCATTGACGCGTGCCGCGCCTACTTCCGCCGTTTCGCCTACGGCAACACGAGCCTCAACGACTTCTTGAACGTGTTGGACGAGGCTTGTGACGCGGACGTCCGTTCATGGGCCGATGCGTGGCTGCTCACCACCGGTGTCCCCCATCTGGAAGCTGCCGTGGAACGCGATGAGCAGGGTGCCATTACGGCCGCCGCGCTGACCCAGACCTCTCACGCACCCCGCCCCCACGTGGTTGCCGTGGCCACTTACGCTCCCGATGATTCCGGGCAGCTGATCGTCCAGCGCAGCACCGAGGTGCGCGTGGACCCGGAGCACCCGGCCACGGACCTGCCCGAGCTCCTGGGTGATACGTCCCCCGTGATCCTGGCCAATGATCGCGACCTCACCTATTGCCTGGTATCCCCCGGGCCAGACGGCCTCGCCGCGCTCGCCGACGGCGTTCACCTCCTGGCCGATCCCCTCGCCAGGGCCTTGGCCCACTCCCAGTTGTGGGCGGCGGTCCGCGATGCCCGCTACGATCCCCGCGATTACGTTCACCTGGTAGCGAGTAAGGGCATCACCGAGGAGCACAGCAGCATCCTCACCACCGTTCTGGACCGTGCGGTGGAGGCCCTCGAGAGTTTCGTTCCGCCTCGCCTACGGCCGCCCCTGCGCGCCGAACTTCTCAACGCCCTGCACACCGGCATGACCGAAGCGCCAGCGGGTTCGGACGCCCAGCTTGTGCTGACCCGAGCCTTCGCGCGCGTGGCCACCAAGGACGGCTCCCACGCCAAGACCATTGCGAAGCTTCTCCGTGGTGAGAAGAAACTGCCCGGCCTGGGCCTGGGCTCCCAGCTCACCTGGGCCCTGTGGACCGCCCAGACCGCCACGACCCACGCAACGCGCTCGCAATTGGACCGGGCCCACGCTGCCGATCCCTCCCGCGAGGGCCGCCTGGGTTACGTGCGTGCCCTTGCGGCGATCCACGCCGAGGAAGCCAAGGCGGAAGCCTGGAAGGCCATCATTTCGGGCGCGCTGTCCAACGATGAGCTCTCCGCGACGATCTCCGGTTTCCAGCTGGCCACCCCCGCCCAGCTGGGCACGTACCAGGACGCGTACTTCGGCAGCATCACCGCATGGTGGAACGAGCATTCCATGGAGATCGCCACTCGGATGATCCGAGGACTGTACCCGCGGACGCTGGATGCGCAAGCGGCGTCGTCGGCGGAGGAGAACCCCACGCTGGTGGCCACGCAGGCCTGGTTGGACGAGAACAACCAGGCTCCAGGGGCGTTGCGACGTATCATGACGGAACTACTGGATGACGCGCGCCGGGCCGTGAAATTGCAGGCTGAAGTGCTGGCTCACCAGAGCCGATAGGTATTCACCGGGGCCCAAGTGTTGCCGGTGAAACCAAAGCATTCCGTGAGAAGCTGGGAGCGTTAGGCGCTGCCGCTACAGCGAGGGAGACCATGACCGATTACGCGCTCAACGACCGAGGGTCCTTGGACGTTGTCACCGAGAACTTTTACGACACCGAGATCATGCGAGTGTTCGGAGGGTTGTCGGTCGGTCGTTCCCAGACGTGGGCGGGACTGGCCGCGCTGGTGCCGGAGCCAGACCACCCCTTTGACCCGCGCACCATCTCCGTGCGCATCGGTGAGAACAAGGTGGCCCACCTGCCCACGCAGGACGCCCACCGCTACTGGGATCCCATCGCGCGTGTCGTGGCCTCCGGTTACACGCCGGTGGTGCCGCTCAAACTGGACGCGCGGCTGGAACGCAATGACGGTCTGGCGGAAGTGGACGCGACCGCGGTCATCTCCATTGCTCCCCCGGATCTGCTGTTTCCCATCAACCCCGCGCCCATCCAGGCCGCCGTGTTGCCCCAGGGCTCCTCGATCAAGGTGCTGGACGAGCAGGATTTCGCCGAGTACCTGCACTCGATCGTGCCCGCCAGCGGCGAGGGTCGCGTGATCGTCACGTTGGAGGCCAATAAGGTCCGCAACTCCCACGGCGTCACCGTGGACACCGTGGACGTGCTCTACGAACGCAAGCAGGTGGGCCGGCTGTCCACGCAGATGTCGCAGCAGTTCATCCCCATCATCAATCACGCGTTCGATCACAATCTGCTCACGGCCGCGTGGGGCACCATTCGCGGCTCCTCGTTCGAGGTCTCCATGACACTGCAGGCCGCCCGCGCCTCCGAGGTTCCGGATGCCTGGTACGAGGAACTACCCAACGACGTTCCCGAGCTCGTCGAAGAGGCCGAAACCTACGACGTGCCCCCGGCCTACATCCCGGTCGAAACCGACCGCGGCCGCAACTCCAAGAAATGGCGCAAGGGCTACACCGCCGCGCACCCGCAGGGGCCCGCCGACGCCGCCGCTTCGCGCCCTGCCGCGGGCAGCTCACGTGTCGCGGAGGATCCGCTGGCCATCGGTGATCGGCCCGCCTCCGATCGGCGCCGCGCTCCCAAGGGAGCGAAAGCTGCTGTGCTGGCGCTGGCTCTGCTGACCTTGGTGTTGATTGTGGGCGCCGTGGTGATGATCTCGTTCGAGCCCTTGGCCACCACGCTGTTCGCCATTGTGGCTGTGGCTACCGGTTTCATGGCCTTCTATCTCAATCGAACGTTGTAAGGCAGACTTAGCCCCCTATGATTTCTCGCCGCGAACGCTTCATCCAGATCATCGAGGTCCTCTCCAGGCACGGTTTCGGTTTTGCAGTGGGCGGCATCAAGCCCGAATGGCGAGCCCCGTTGGCCCGCGCCCGGCTGCTCAAGACGCAGACCATCCACACCCAACCCGAACATCTGCGCATGGCGTTGGAGGAACTGGGTCCCACGTTCATCAAACTGGGTCAGCTGGTCTCCACGCGCCCGGACCTCTTGCCGCCCGGTTACGCGGATGAGCTGCACAAGCTCCAGGACAACACTCCCCCGGTGCCCGTGGACCAGATCGCCGCCCTGATCGAGGCCGAGCCGGATTCCCAGGCGGAAGAGATCCTGGCGCACATCGACCCCACGCCCATTGCCACCGGTTCGATCGGTCAGGCCCACGCGGCGACCTACAAGGGTCACGACGTGATCGTGAAGGTCCGCCGCCCGGGCGTGATGGACGAGGTCAACCGTGACCTGGAGATCATGAGCGACCTGGCCAAGCTGGCCTCCCGTTACTGGCCGGCGGCCCGCGACTACGACCTGGAAGGTCTGGTCCACGAGTTCAACGACTCCCTGCGCGGTGAGCTGGACTACTTGCAAGAGGCTCGCAACGCCCAGCGAATGGCCGAGAACTTTACGGGCCACCCCCGCATCCACGTCCCGGAGATCTTCTGGGAGGCCACCTCGTCCCGCGTGTTGACCATGGAGCGGATGTTCGGGGTCAAGATCAACAACTACCCCGCGCTGGAAGCTCAGGGTGTGGACCGGCACCTGCTGGCCCGCGAGGCCACGGACGCGATCTGCAAGATGGTCTTCGAGGACGGTTTCTTCCACGCGGATCCCCACCCGGGCAACCTGTTCGTGGAAGAGGACGGCCGCATTGCGATCATCGACTTCGGCATGGTGGGAGAGCTCAGCGAGGAATTCCGCGATCACCTGATCACCATGATGCTCGGCGTGGTGCAGAGCAATCCGCGCCGGGCCACCACCGGCCTGCTGGGGCTGACCGCCACGGGTGAGCACGATGTCTCCAAGCGGGACCTCGAGCGGGACGTTGCGGTCATGATGCGCCGCTACGCCAACAAGCCGCTCGAAGAAATACGCGTGGGCGAGCTCATGGGCGACCTGGTGCACGTGCTGCGGTACCACAAGCTGCAACTGCCCCGGCAGTCCGCGCTGTTGCTGCGCATGCTGGTCACCGCGGAATCCATGGGCACCGGTCTGGACCCGCACTTCGATCTGGTCTCCGTGCTCCAGCCGTACGCGGAGCGCTTCATTCTGCACCGGTTGTCGCCGGAGGCCCTGATGGCTCGCCTCCGTAGCTCGGTGGAGGACGCCATGCAGATGAGCGTGGACATCCCCGAGTACGTGCGCCGGCTCATCGTGGTTCTGGAACGCGGTGGATTTGACGTGCACCTGCGCACCGACGAGCTGGAACCGGTCATGAAGAGCGGCGCCAAGATCGGTCACCAGGTCGTGGCCGGCGGCATCATTGCCGCGTCCATCAACGGCACGGCGCACATCGTGGCCTCGGATCCGGAGCGCTGGAAGAAGTACCACACGCCCATGATCCTCGGCGGCATGTCTACGGTGGGTGTGCTGGGTGGCTACCTGGCCGTGTCATCCAACGTGGACCGTGCCCGGAAAATCGTGCGGACCCTGCGGGGCAGGAGGCCTCGCGGGCTGTCCTGATCGAATCGACAACGGCGCACGCGCAACTCGCCGCGGTTTAAATCGGTGTTAGCTCTGGTCTATATTCCACCGAATTTCGTCCTCGCTCTGGCACGCCACGGTGGGTTCGAAAGACTGGGGCTTGAGCGGCTCGCCCTGGATGAACTCGCGGACGGACCCGTTGGAGACCATGACCTGGTTGAACACACCCAGGGCACCTTGGACCTCCCCGCGAATGGTTACATAGCCGAACTCCGGATTGGTCAACGGCGCCATGGCCGCTCGCAGCGCGGACTGAACGGCGCGGTCTCCCACCAATTCCATGAGCGAGGCCTGGAACACCATTCGAGGCAGGCCGTCGACCAGCACTTCCACGTCCGGGCCGTACAGGGTCTCCACCCAGCGCAATTCGCAACCGGGGTTCCCGGCGATCAGCATGGCCAGTTCACCCACCGTGGCGTATCCCGCCAGTGCCTGGTCCAGCGCCACGTAATTGGCCACATCCCACCCCGAGGGATGCTTACCCCACGTTTTGACCGTTTTGGAATCCCTCATGTCGAATTGGAAGTCGAAGGAGGAAGGCCCCGCCTGCAGGAAGGTCACCCGAATGGAGTCCGGGTCCAAAGTGTCGGCCCCCAGTCGGATGCATTCACGGAACAGATCTTGCATTCCCGTGAAGGAATCACTCATGGTCATATTCGGTATGTCGAGCTGCTGGCCGTGTGCGTTGTAGCACGTCACCAGCGCGGACATGCGGCTGATCGTCTTGGTGGAGCGGTCCCCGGTCTTGAGGGACCAGGTTTTGTCCAGTGCTTTTTTGTCCCGTGTACCGCGTGCGGCGGCCATGGCCACTCCCTGCTCAAGTCTCTGCGAATTAGCGCCAGTCAACCCCCCAACGATGAAGTCCGGGTCGGAACGTGACCCGCTCGATTCGTCTGTTGCACCGACGAATTCATCCTAGGTCACACCAGAGGCGATATTCCCTTAAGCCAAGTAATGATTGCGGTGGTGAAAGATCATTCGGCCATGTCATCCTCCCGGCATCCGCATCTGATCTGTCCTAGACTGACAACGAATCTCGCGTCCCCTACAGCGGTGCTGCTGTGGCCCACCCCCTCGGGCCATTCCCCCGGCGCACCGCCGAGATCGCGTTTGCGCCTGGAAGAGGATTATTCATGCACACGATCATGCCGATCTATGGCACTCGTCCGGAGGCCATCAAGATGGCCCCCATCGTCAAAGCACTTGAAGAAAGCCCCCTGTTCAATTGCGTGGTGACCGTGACCGGCCAGCACCGCGAAATGCTGGACCAAGTGAACGAGATTTTCGAGATCACCCCCGATCACGATCTGAACATCATTCAGCCCCGCCAGACCCTCAATGGCGTGCTCACCCGCACCGTGGACGGCCTGGACAAGATCTTCGCCGAGAACGCTCCGGACGCCGTGGTCGTCCAGGGTGACACCACCACCTCGACTGCCGGTGCCATTGCCGCCTTCTACCGAGGCATTCCCGTGATCCACGCCGAGGCCGGCCTGCGTTCCTTCGATCTCTTCTCCCCCTTCCCGGAGGAAGCCAACCGCAAGCTGACCTCCCAGATCGCCTCCCTGCACCTGGCGCCCACGTCCACGTCCCGGGACAACCTGCTGCGCGAGGCCATCAACCCGGATGACATCGTGGTCTCCGGCAACACCGTGATCGATGCGCTTCTGCACACCGTGGAGAAGCAGCTGCCCTTCTCGGACCCGCAACTCGAGGAGATCGCCCAGTCCGGCAAGCGCGTGCTCTTGGTGACCACTCACCGCCGTGAGAATCAAGGAGAGGCCATGCGCGGCGTCGGACGCGCCCTGGCCCGTATCGCTGCGGCAGAGCCTAACCTGACCATCGTGCTGCCCGTCCACCGCAACCCGGCCGTGCGCGAAGCCGTGCTGCCCGCGATCGAGAACCTGTCCAACGTGGTGGTCACCGAACCGCTGGCGTACGGCGAGTTCACCCGCATGCTTTCCGTGGCTCACCTGGTGCTCACCGATTCCGGTGGCGTCCAGGAGGAAGCGCCGTCCTTGGGTAAGCCCGTTCTGGTGATGCGTGAGAACACCGAGCGCCCGGAGGCCGTCACGGCCGGCACCGTCAAGTTGATCGGCACGGACGAGGAGCGCATTGTCGAAGAGGTCGACAGCCTGCTCAACAACCAGGCGATCTACGAGGCCATGGCCAACGCCGTGAACCCTTACGGTGACGGCAAGGCCGGTGCCCGCACGGTCGCCGCGATCGCCCAGATGTTCGGCGTGGGCGAGCGCATCCCGGATTTCGATTCACAGGTCTAACTAGTCCATCGGTAACTCTCGGGGAAAGAGGACACGCATGAAGCTGACGGTCATTGGTACGGGGTACTTGGGGGCAACCCACGCTGTCTCCATGGCGGAGTTGGGCCACGAGGTGATCGGCCTGGACGTGGATCAGGCCAAGATCGATGCCCTGGCATCCGGTGAAGTTCCGTTTCACGAGCCCGGTCTCCCGGAATTGCTGACCAAGCACATCGGTACGGGCAAGCTGCGGTTCACCACGTCCTATGAGGAGGCCGGGCCCTTCGGCGATGTCCACTTCATTGGTGTGGGTACCCCGCAGAAGGCCGAGAGCCACGCGGCGGACATGACCTACGTGGATGCGGCGGTCACCCAGATCGCGCGCGCCGCGGACCACGACTGCATCATCGTGGGCAAGTCCACGGTCCCGGTCGGTTCGGCCGTCCGCCTCCAACAGCTCGCTCGCGAGAATGCCGCCGACGGCGTTCGGGTCACCCTGGTCTGGAACCCCGAGTTCCTGCGCGAGGGCCACGCCGTGGATGACACGCTGACCCCGGACCGCATGGTGTTCGGTCTGGAGACCGACGCCAACGGGCAGTACACGGAGGAAGCGCTCGCGGCGAAGAAGATCCTGCGTGAGGTCTACGCGTCGCAGCTGGCCGCCGATATTCCGCTGATCATCACCGACTACCAGACCGCTGAGCTGGTCAAGGTGGCTGCGAACAGCTTCTTGGCGACCAAGATCTCGTTCATCAATGCGCTGTCCGAGATCACCGAGACCGTGGGCGGTGACATTCGCACCCTGGCGGACGCGATCGGCCTGGACGAGCGCATCGGGCGTAAGTTCCTCAACGCCGGCGTTGGTTTCGGCGGAGGTTGCCTCCCCAAGGACATCCGCGCACTCCGTGCCCGCGCGGCCGAGTTGGGTGTGGACCAGTCGGTCCGGTTCCTGGCCGAGGTGGATGACATCAACCTGCGACGCCGCGAGCACACCGTGCAGTTGGCCGTCCAGCAGCTGGGTGGCTCCGTGCACGGCCGTGACATTGCCGTGCTCGGCACTGCGTTCAAGCCCGAGTCCGACGACGTGCGCGACTCCCCCGCGCTGGACATCGCCGCTCGTCTGCACTCCATGGGCGCCGAGGTGCACGTCTACGACCCTAAGGCCAACGCCAACGCAGCCAAGCGCTACCCCCGCTTGGACTACGTGGACAGCATCGAACAGGCTGTGGCCCGTGCAGAGATCGTCCTCCTGCTGACAGAGTGGAAAGAATTCCGCGAGCTGACGCCCGAGCAGCTGGAACCCCTTGTTCGAGAGCGGACTATTGTGGACGGACGCAACGTGCTGGATCCGGATCAGTGGATTGACGCTGGATGGAAGTACATGGCGTCCGGACGCTCGATCAAGAAATAACTGGCTAAAATCCGCGTCACACGGTCCCCCGACCAAGTGCCGCGACCCCTCTGAACGGCAGGTTTTCCGTGGTTGCACTATATCCCTACCCCCGGGGTTTCATAATCTTCCGCAGCGACTCATCCCCCGCTCTACCGGAAGGTTGGTCCACCGTGTCTCTTGGAGACTCCGAGTGGGTCTTCGCACATGACCAATTGGAGGTTCCCGAGCTAGTTCATGCAACCGACGGTGACCGGTGGGTACTAGTACATGGATTGTGTCTGTTCGCGGGTGAAAACGAACAAGACTTGTCGCCAGCACAGCGACTGACCGAGGCCGCGATTGTAGGGGAAACCAAGTTCCTCAACCTACTTGATTACTTCGGAGGTAGGCACGTCGTCCTCTCAGGCGATGCCAACGGATTCTCTCTTTACCAAGATGCCACGGGGATGAGATCGGTGTATTACTCCAAAAGCAATGCACTGATAGCTTCACACGCGAATCTGCTGAATGAACTGGTGCCGCACCGGCGCAGAAGTCCGCAAGAAGGGCTCAACGGTTTTATGCGCGCCTGGGATCGAACTCCGTATATAGGCATAGATGCACTCCTTCCGAATCACGCGCTAAACGTCCCCGGATTCGACTTCAAGCGGTTTTTCCCTCGACAAAATAACAAATTTCGTTCATGGACCGTTCAAGAGCGAATCACGGAATTCCGAAAATTATGGGACCAAAACTGGACATCACTGGCCAAAAGCCATACCGAAATCGTAATGTCCATAACCGGTGGCCATGACAGCCGCACTACACTGGCATTGTTGTCTCATCAGATACATTCCATACGTACATTTACCTACACAACTTCTGGGAGTGCGAAGGACGCGCGCGAATCGAGCCTTCATCTCGATCGAATAATAGTAGACGAGATAAAAAAATACATTTCCCTTGACCATGAGTACATCATGGAGCCAGAGAAACGACCCATACTGGAGGAACAGATAAGTGCGCTACTCTCTAAAAATACACTAGGTAAACACGGTAGATGGTTGCTGCCTTACTATCTCGACATGGCAATAAGTCATGAAGCTGTCCATGTACGGGGCAATGCCTACGGGGTTTACAAAATTCCGTGGCGCCCTAAAAGTGACCAGGATAGTCTAGAAGAGTTCAGGAAACTGTACTTCAGACTGACTAAATCAGATCAAACTCATGAACCTGAATCCTCACGGAATGCACACTTTGTCGAAGGGTTACAGCGATGGGGATATGAAGAAGCGCTGTACGACTACCACCGTTTCGAACTTCTATTTTGGGAAATCCGTTTGGGACGATGGGCTAGTGAGATTTATAACGAGACGGATATTGCATTCAACTCTCTAGAGCCCACGAACGTTCGTAGAATGCTTGAGATTGCAACTTCGTTCACATACCCCGAGAAAGTAAATATGTTCTTTCAATCGGAACTAATCAATAGCACCTATCCGCTATTGAATTTTCCAGGTAAGAACGATGTTCGAAATCTATACGAGATTACTCGCGACAATTTAAAGGTAAACCAAAGCGTAACAAGTCAGCCCTACGAACCGGGCGGAACACGAATGGGACTTGCAAAGACTTTTAGGATTGAGAAAAACGATGGGACGTTCATCGACGAGCCCGCTTACGGAAACGAAATATCTATCCCTGCCCAAAACTTTCACCCGGGCAATTCTGTAACAAGAAAATTTAATGCCATTAAGGAAAGCGGAGATCTCACATTCACACTCTCGAATACATATGCGAACCCGAACGGCAGAGGCGTTTGGCGGCTCGAAATACTTCTCGACAATGTGCCGGCATTCTGCTTCGATGGGGCCGAAAGACATAGACCGGTACACATATTAGTTGCGAATCTATCATCCAAAACACAAGTTGCGATTCGTCTGATACCCCTCCAAAATCGCACGGGAAAACAATCATGGGCGCGCGCCAGTAGGACGCAGGTCTACGACGCCTTCCTTAGTGCCACGCATACTGTAGGACCACTCGAAGTGCACGCAGATATAGATGGATTCCGACCAATCGACTCTCAATAGTCCAGTCCACTGCTTTTAAGAGTCTGAACTCAAGGAAAACCGAAACAGGTAGAGCATGGTAATGATCGCTGACGAATACCATAAGTCACTACTTCAAGTAACGCTTGACGAATTAGCCGCACTTTCTGCCGATGTATTCCGGGAAGAGCAACCGTGCCGGTTAGACTTAGTCACGCCTGAAACAGCAATCCCCTTACTGATCGTGCGACGCGCACGCGCGAATCGTCTCCTTATACTCAATAACGGAGCCATGGACCTCGGTCGCTCAAACGGTGCCCCTACATTTCAAAGATCTTCATGGTGGAAGGATTTAGCAAGTCACCAAATCTACATATGTGACCCAGGAACAATTGGTAAGAACGCGATTTCAATTAACTGGTTCCAAAGCCAACCCCCGCTTTGGAGTACCGCATACGTTGCAAAAGCAATCAGGCAAATATCTAAACATCTAGGTGTCACAAACGCGAGAAATCGGACATATTTTGGATCCTCCGCCGGGGGTTTTGCTGCGCTACTTCAGCTTTGTGCCGACAAGAATGCGCATTGCATCGTTAACAACGCACAATTTGACTGGACTCGCTGGTTTCCCAATGAGGTCAGAACCATCCTTAATCTTCACTTTAATGGACGCACCGCGGCAGACGTGCGTAACTCATGGCCGTATCGAACCAACGCGCTGGAGTTTCTCGCTAGGACACCAAAGCCTCTCTATATTGACTATCACGTTAATATGGCGTCGAGTTATGACAGAGATGTCCAACTACCAATCTTGGAACGATTCTTGGCTGTGCATCCTGAAATATGTGGATTAGTCTGCATACATCGATATTATTCAGAAAGAGAAGGACATAACCCAATGTCAATAAGTAAAACAATAAATATTTTAAATTCGCAAACATAGGGTTAGCTATGTTATGTCTCAGGACATCGGTGACAGTTCTGTGTCAGGACATCGGTGACGGTTTGAAGGGTTTAGGTGGTGACAGTTCTGGGCTGAACTTGGTCGATGAGACCGTCTTCGCCCAGCAACTCACCCCTTGATCCCCGCGTGCGACTCGCGATCGCGTTGTGGCCTGATGATGCACCACGCGGGGCGGTGAGCGTGTTTTGTGCCGAGCAGGGGATCTCACGCAAAACCTTCTATCAATTGCGCCGACGCGCCCGTGAGCAGGGTCCCGATGCCGTGATCGAGCCCCGCTCACGCCGCCCGAAGAACTCACCGTCCAAGACAGCCGATGAGACGATCGAGATGGCGCTAGAGGTCCGTAGGCTTCTGGAGGAATCCGGGCTGGATTACGGGCCCATCAGTGTGTCCGACAAGATGGCCGCACTGGAGATGCCAGCGCCCTCACCAGCGACGCTGGCTCGGGCGTTCCGCAAGGCCGGGGTTGCCCGGGCTCAGCCGCAGAAGAAACCACGCTCGTCGTGGAAACGATTTGTCTATCCCCGTCCCAATGACTGCTGGCAAATCGATGCCACCGCTTGGGTACTCAGCGCTGGGCGCACCTGCGTGATCTTCCAGCTCATCGATGACCACTCTCGTTTCCAACTGGCTTCTTCAGCGGCGGGGTCGGAAAACGCAGCCAGCGCGGTTGAAGTCGTGACTACCGCGGTAGCTCGTCATGGGATACCGCGGCGATTCCTCTCCGATAACGGGACCGCACTGAACCCCACCCGGTTTGGCGGCTCTTCCCAAATGAGTGTGGGTGAGCGGTAGCGCCGGGTGCGTGTCACGGGGGTTGGGGAGAGGCCGAGGCCTCCAGGATGGGGGTGCTGAATCCAACCGTCCTCGAAGGCCTCGACGTGTCCCATGCTAGTTGCGCGCCGGCGTGCGCGCTTTTCGACCTGCCCGACGTCCATGTACTCACAGTGGAGCGTCACCGGTCCTCATTCACTCTTCTGGTCGAGACCACGTCGTCGCTGGCGGGCTGCCCATCCTGCGGGGTGCTCGCCGTCGGTCACGGCCGGGTTCCGGTGCTGCTGCATGATCTGCCCTGCGCCGGAGTACCCGTGCGCGTGGCCTGGCGCAAACGCCGCTACCGCTGCCACGAGACGGCGTGCGAGGTGACGACCTTCAGCGAGGTCCACGAACTGGCCGCCCCGCGCGCGAAGCTCACCACCCGCGCGATCGCCTGGGCCGTGTCCCAACTGCGCGCCCACGACATCGCTGTCTCGGCACTGGCCGAGATGCTCGGTGTCGCCTGGAACACCGTGTGGGGCGCCGTCGCCCCGGTCATCGAGGACCAGCTGGCCGCTGAGGAGCGGTTGGCCGGGGTGGATGCCCTGGGAGTGGATGAGCACGTCTGGCGCCACGTGGGTCCGCCGGGCAGCGGGCTGGTCACCGGGATCGTCGATCACTCCCGCGACGAGCACGGCCGGCCCCGGGCGAGGCTGCTGGATCTGGTGAAAGGCCGCACCGGCGCGGCCTACGGTGACTGGCTGGCTGACCAAGGAAAGGCATTCACGGACGGGATCCGCACGGCGACCCTGGATCCGTTCCACGGCTACGCCAACGCGATCCGCGACGAACTCCCTGAGGCGGTCACCGTCCTGGATGCCTTCCACGTGGTCAAGCTCGGCGGTCAGGTCGTCGACGAGGTCCGCCGCCGCGTGCAGCAGGACACCCTGGGCCACCGCGGCCGGGCCGGCGACCCGCTCTACGGGATCCGCCGGACCCTGCAGATCGGCGCCGAGCACCTCACCACCAAGCAGATCACCCGGCTCAACGCGAAGCTCGAGGCCGGGGACCCGCACCATGAAGTCACCCTCGCCTGGCACTGCTACCAGAAGCTGCGCGCGGTCTACCACGCCCGTCCCGAACAGGGACGCCGGCTGGTCGCCGAGATCCTCGCCGCGTTCCCGTCCTGCCCCATCCCGGAGGTCGCCCGGTTGGGCCGGACCCTGCGGCGATGGAGGTCGGCGATCCTGGCCTACTTCGACACCGCCGGCGCCTCGAACGGCCCCACGGAAGCGATCAACGGCGTGATCGAGACGATGCGCCGGGTCGCCCGCGGCTTCCGGAACTTCGACAACTACCGGCTACGAGCCCTGCTCGCCGCGGGAGGACGCCGACCCTGGCGGAACGCCTCTACCCACACTCAAATGTGAAGGGCCGGTTTGGCCGTTCCTCCCAGCTGGTCAATTACTTACTCAGTCTCGGGGTGCAACCGATCACCGGTAAACCGTACAAACCCACTACCCAAGGCAAGAACGAACGCTTCCACCGCACCCTGACCCAGTGGCTGTCTAAACAACCCCTGGTTGACACGTTGTCGCAGCTGCAAACCCAACTCGATGAGTTCGAGATCATCTACAACACCCAACGCCCCCATCAAAGCCTCCCAGAGCGGGTGACCCCGTTCCAGGCCTGGAATGCCCAGCCCAAAGCACCGCCACCGCAGTTACCGGCCGAGGACACCGTGAGCATCGATCCCGGCCCACGGCCGTCCCAGTGGCAGCACCGCACCTGGACCCCGGGCGTAGATGATCACGGGCTACGACTGGTGTCCTCGATAGGGGTGATCCAAATCCACACGGTGAATTTTCATCTGGGCCTGGCACTAGCCGGAGTCACGGTCGCAGCAGTCTGGGACAACAACACGGTCATGATCGCTACCACCGACGGGGAACTACTGATCACCTACCCCGCCCCAGGAAGCGACCACGCGCCCAAGGACACGAGGTACTTCAGCAAGAAACATGCCCTGGAAATCACCCCAGCACTACAGAAACTGTTACGGAAGTCCTGACACACCAAACGTCACCGATGTCCCGACACAAAACTGTCACCAAAGACCTTAGACATCACGCATAAGGACTAGCTATGTAGAACACTTCATCTTGCCAAAACGTTCCTCCAGCATCGTCCTGCTGACTCGAAGGAGTACCCAACTGAAGGGATCCGAACAATACTAGAATTACCTTGAACGGATCGGGGTTTCGATGTGAGGTGAAAGCCTTAAAAAAGACTCTTCATACGACCAACGAACTGAGACTACTTGAGCAGCTGGAGACCTCATTGCCACCTGAGTTGGCTCACGACCTGGGGCTCTGCGGCATGGCGGGGCTGTGACCTGTGGTGATGCTGTCGGCTTGGGGCGGTTTCACGCACTAATTGGATGGTTCTAGAGTCGTGGTGTGGTGTTCATCAGGCGGGTGCGGAC
>NZ_JAVKPR010000087.1:0-611 GCF_040980905.1 Kocuria sp. CPCC 205235 | reverse complement strand
TGGCGGTGGCCAACAGGGCGTTGAGCCCACGGACCCCGGAGTACCCGTACCCGGAACCCTGCTTCTGGTAGCCGTGGACCTCGATGATCGTGTCGTCCACATCAACATAAACGAACCCCGGATCCGCACCGGCAGCGCCGGTGCGTCCCAGCAGCGGGGCCCGGCCGGCCAGGTTCACCAGGAACCGGGAGGCGACCGCGTCGAGTTGGCGCACGTGCCCGAAGGTGAACTCACGCAGGAACGAGCCCAGGGTCGAGGGCGCATAGCAGCCGCCGAACACCCGTTTCATCGCCCCGTGGCGCAGCACGGCCATGTCATCGATCGAGTCCGCCCCCGTGCACATGCCGGCCACCAGGGCCGCGACCTTCGCCCCGGCGTTGGCGCCCTTGTCGGTCGGCACGCTCAACCGACCTCCGGCCAGCTGGTGCAGGCCGGCCTCGGCGGCCAGTTCCATCACCGGCACCAGCCCGGCGGACCCGATGAGGTTCGGCTCGTCGAAGGAAACTGACACGGCAGCAGGCGTGTGGGAAACTTGCATCTGCGAGATGCCCTCTCATCGCGGTGGAACGGAACCCTGAACAAGTCCCATTCTTCCCGGTCAGACGGGCATC
>NZ_JAVKPR010000086.1:0-618 GCF_040980905.1 Kocuria sp. CPCC 205235 | reverse complement strand
ATTCGTTGGACATGAGGGTCCTTTATCTCTTTCTCTGGAAAAGTTGACGTCTCGTCGGGGTGGACCGAGCGGGATCAGACCTCTTCGACCGAGCTGGGCTCGGAGTGCGAGAGATCGATGCCCAGTTCCTCGGCCGCCCGGAAGACCTCGTCATCCGAGTCGCGCATCTCGATGGTGTTGCCGTCCGCCGAGAGCACCTCGACGTTCAGGCACAGCGACTGCATCTCCTTGATGAGGACCTTGAAGGACTCGGGAACACCCGGCTCGGGGATGTTCTCGCCCTTGACGATGGCCTCGTAGACCTTCACGCGCCCGTGGACGTCGTCGGACTTGACCGTCAGCAGCTCCTGCAGCGTGTAGGCGGCGCCGTAGGCCTCGAGCGCCCAGACCTCCATCTCGCCGAAGCGCTGGCCGCCGAACTGCGCCTTACCACCGAGCGGCTGCTGGGTGATCATGGAGTACGGACCGGTCGAGCGCGCGTGGATCTTGTCGTCCACCAGGTGGTGCAGCTTCAGGATGTACTGGTAGCCCACCGAGACCGGGTCCGGGAACGGCTCGCCGGAACGGCCGTCGAACAGCCGCGCCTTGCCGGACCGGTCGATCAGGCGGACGCCGTCG
>NZ_JAVKPR010000085.1:0-625 GCF_040980905.1 Kocuria sp. CPCC 205235 | reverse complement strand
TCGCCGCAGGCGGTATGGGGTCGGTGGTAATTGTAGTGATTGACCCAGACCGCCACCGCGGTGCGTCGGGCGTGTTCGCTGGTGTAGGTGCGGGTATAGAGCACCTCATCGACCAGTAACCGGTTGTAGCGTTCGACCTTCCCGTTATGCCGCGGCGTGTAGGCACGGATCCGCTGGTGGCGGGAGGCCAGGGCTTTCACGGTGCGGGTGAAGTCCCGGGCTCGGTAGTTGGCCCCGTTATCCGTCACGACCCGGTGGATCCTGTGGATCCCGTGGGCGGCGAAGAAGGTTCTGGCCCGGGCGAAGAACCCGATCGTGGTCACCGCTTTCTCGTCCTCGGCGGCTTCGGTGTAGGCCAGACGGGAGAAGCCGTCCACGGCCGAGTGCAGGTAGGTGTAGCCGATCCTGGCCCCGGGTCCGCGCTTGGACTTCAACGCCTGGGCGCTACCGCGGCCGTGGGTCCGCCAGCCGCCACCGTCGGGGATCTTGCCGACCTTCTTCACATCCAGGTGGACCATATGCCCGGGCCACGCAGCGCGGATCCGCGCCGGGGTCCTGCGGGCGTTCTCGCCGGCCGGGGTCAGATCACGCAGCCGGGAGATACCGAGTCGGTGCAGCCACCGGC
>NZ_JAVKPR010000013.1:0-94001 GCF_040980905.1 Kocuria sp. CPCC 205235 | reverse complement strand
CGCATCATTGGCTATGCGCCCCGACCGATCGCGGCGTGAACACCCAGCACCACGCTCAAAGTTGAAGAGCCACTAACCCAGCAACCCGCTCACGCGACGCATGAGGTCGGCCAGGCGAGCGGCGTCGTCGCCTTGGAGGGCTGAGAAGAAGAGCTCCTGAACGTCGCGCGCGTGGGCGGGGCGGAGCTCGCGGAAGGCGCGGAGGCCGTCGCCGGTGAGCACCGCCTCCCAGCCGCGGCCGTCGCACTCCACACGACGGCGTTCGACCCAGCCGCGCTTGTCGAGCACACCGATCTGGTAGCTGAGCCGGGACGGTGAGAACACCAGCCGCTGAGCCAACTCCCCCATCCGCATCCGGTGTTCCGGGGCGTTGTACAGCAACAGGAGCACTTGATAGTCCATGAGTGAGCAACCGTGGGTTTTGAGTCGCTCCTCGATCCGCGCCGTGAGCCGGGCAGTGGTTTCGAAGTAGAGCTGCCACGCATCCCATTCCTGCTGGGACGCATCGCCTGCACCCATTGCGGACTCGGACGGCTCGGACACGCACCTCACCGTGTCGCTCACGATCCCACCGAGGCCAGCAAGCTCGCGAAATCGGGGACATTGCTGAACTCGTCCTTGACCTCGCGCCGCAGACCGGGACGGGCGGCGGCGTCGTCGTTGTCGTCGAGCAAATCGGATGCGCCACCGGGCGAACCCGCCAGCACGACGGCCGCGAGCGAGGCACCCACGCGATCAATGCGCCGTTGCAGGTCATGATGCCCCCAGTCCTCGGAGGCCGCATAAATGCCCAGCGGCAGCACGAGCGCCTTGAGGTAGCTCAACAGCGGGCGCAGGGCGGTGTCGAGCACCAGCGAGTGGCGCGGCGACCCGCCCGTGGCGGCGACCACGGTGGGCAGGTTCTCCAGGGCAGATTCGTCGATCACGTCGAAGAACTGCTTGAACAGCCCGGAGTAGGACGCCTTGTACGTGGGTGAGGCCGCAACCAGGCCGTCCGCGGTGAGCACGGTGTCGATCGCGTCCTGCACGGCCGGGGAGGCCACGTGCGTGATCATCATGTCGGTCAACCCGTGGGCCAGATCGCGCAGCCGAATGACCTTGATTTCAACGTGCTGTCCGGCGTGTTCGACGACGCCGCTGGCGGCCTTCGCGATCGCCTCACCCAAGCGGGTGGTCGTGGAGTCTTCCGATAGCCCAGCGGTCACCACCGCGAGGGTCAAACGATCAGTCATGGTGTCCTTCTCTCTGCTTACTGTCTGAAATTACTTGGAGTTCTCGTGCTCGCGCTGAGCGGTTTCTGCCTGCTTCGCGCGATCCTTGGCCGCCTGAGAATCCGGGCCGCCGCCGGGGATCGGGTCCTTACCGGCCTTGTGGCGGGCCACCAGGGACTCGTGGGTCGGAGCCTCGGGCACGTGAGCCGGGCGCAGTGCGTCGAATTCCTTGCGCAACACCGGGAAGACTTCTTCGCCCAGCAGGTCAAGCTGCTCGAGCACGGTCTTCAGGGGCAGGCCGGCGTGGTCCATGAGGAACAGTTGGCGTTGGTAGTCACCGGCGTAGTCCCGGAAGGACAGGGTCCGCTCAATGACCTCCTGCGGCGAGCCAACGGTCAGCGGGGTCTGGGCGGTGAAGTCCTCCAGGGACGGGCCGTGGCCGTAGACCGGCGCGTTGTCGAAGTACGGGCGGAACTCCCGCTTGGCATCCTGCGAGTTCTTGCGGATGAACACCTGACCACCCAGACCCACGATCGCCTGGTCGTAGGAACCGTGACCGTAGTACTCGTAGCGCTGACGGTAGAAGTCCACCATGCGCTCGGTGTGTTCCTTGTTCCAGAAGATGTTGTTGTGGAAGAAGCCGTCACCGTAGAACGCGGCCTGCTCCGGGATTTCTGGGGAGCGGATGGAACCGTGCCATACGAACGGGGGCACCTCATCCAGCGGACGCGGGGTCGCGGTGAAGCCTTGCAGCGGGGTGCGGAACCGACCGGAGAAGTCCACGTTCTCCTCGTGCCACAGGCGGTAGAGCAACTGGTAGTTCTCCACGGCCAGCGGGATGCCCTGCCGGATATCCTTGCCGAACCAGGGGTACACGGGTCCGGTGTTGCCGCGGCCCATGGTCAGGTCCACGCGGCCATCTGCCAGGTGCTGCACGTAGGAGTAATCCTCGGCGATGCGCACCGGATCCGTGGTGGTGATCAGGGTGGTTGCGGTAGACAGTTGGATGTTCTTGGTCTGCGCGGCCACGTGCGCCATGAGGATGGGCGGGTTGGCCGGCGCTACGAACGGCGGGTTGTGGTGCTGACCGGTCGCGAACACATCCATGCCGAGTTCTTCGGCTTTCTTGGCGATCTCCACGGTCGCCTTGATGCGCTCGTTTTCGCTGGGGGTTTTGCCGGTGGTGGGGTCCATGGTGACGTCACCGATGGTGAAGATGCCGAGTTGCATGACTGCCTCCTGTGTCTTGGATGACGACGCCGCTGCGGTAGTCCCGCCGGCCCGTTCCGTTGATCTTTCAAATTTGAACTACCTACATAATGCACCCGACGCGAGATTTATTCCACGGAAAGTTTCCGGATGTGGGCAAGGGCACTTTGGCTTATGGTGTTGCCATGAAAAAGGTCATCAGGTGGCTGACGGTGCTCCTGGTTCTCGCTATGTCCCTGACCGGTTGCGTGACCCACTACCCGGCCGATCCCCACGGCACCCTGGACAGGGTGACCGACGGAGTCCTGCGCGTGGGCGCCACTCATGATGAGCCCTTCGTATCCGTCGAGGGAAGTGAGCCCGCCGGTGATGAAGTGCGCCTGGTGGAAGAGTTCGCCGACACCCTAGGTGCGCGCATTGAATGGACCACCGCGAGCGAGGAACACCTGGTCACTGAGATGGAGCACGGTCAACTGGATCTCTTGATCGGTGGGATGACCATGGACACGGAATGGCAGAAGAAAGTGGGCCTGACTCGGCCCTACAAGGAAACAGTCAACGCGTACGGCGAGACCGAGAAGCACGTCATGGCCGTGGTCAATGGTGAGAACGCCTTCCTCCTGGAACTCGATCAGTTCCTGCAGAGCAGCGGAGGCCAGTCGTGAAGCGCATGGCAAGCCCCGCGGACGACGAGCACCTGCCCGATGAGATCTCCCGCGCGGTGAAAAAAGCGGTGCGCCTGGAATGGGCCACCCTGGGCGTGCTGAGTGTGACGGTGGTTCTGGTCTTTCTGGTGATGGGCAATTCCCAGGCCATGAAAACGGCGTGGATCGAAGACATGCTGTCCATGGTTCCGCCCATCGCTTTTCTGATCGGCGTGCGCGTCACCCGCAAACCCGCCAACGCCAAACATCCGTTCGGCTATCACCGTGCCATCGGCATCGCCCACCTCGTGGCGGGAACCGCCCTGTTCGTCATGGGCGGTTACTTGATCGTGGACGCGCTGATCAAACTGATCACGGTCGAACACCCGACCATCGGCGGCATCAACCTGTTCGGCCACACCATCTGGCTGGGGTGGCTCATGATTTTGGTGCTCTTGGTCACCGGCATCCCGCCCGTGATCCTGGGCCGGATGAAGCTCAAACTCGCCGAGCCACTGCACAACAAGGTGCTCTATGCGGACGCCGACATGAACAAGGCGGACTGGATGACCTCGTTCGCCGCCATTGTGGGCATTGCCGGGATCGGCCTGGGTTTGTGGTGGGCGGATGCCGCCGCGGCCATCGTGATTGCCACGTCCATCGTGAAGGACGGCGCCACCAATCTCTCGGCCGCGGTGTCCGGTCTCATGGATGCCCGGCCCACCACGGTGGACAACAAAAAACCCCACCCGCTCATCAGCGATGCGCAGGAATTCCTACGGAACTTGGACTGGGTGCACGCGGCCACCGTGCGCCTGCGCGACGAGGGCCAGGTGTTCCAGATCGAGGGGTTCGTCATCCCCGCATCCCTGGAACTCGCCACGCCCGAGCGCCTCGAAGCAGCCGAGAACGCGCTACTCGAACAGGACTGGAAAATTCGCGACGTCGTGATCGCACCGGTCACGCACCTTCCGAACGTGGTGGAATCGGACTGACCGGTGGTAATTGTTGAACAATCTCCGTCGGTGGGGCATTCTTGAACTCACCAATGAGACGGAGGTCACGCATGACGGTCATCGATATGAACAGCGACGTGGGCGAATCGTTCGGCAACTGGAGCATGGGGGACGACGCCGCCATCTTCCGTTCCGTGTCCTCCGCCAACGTGGCGTGCGGGTTCCACGCGGGAGACCCGGGCGTGATGGCGCAGACGTGCCGGGACGCCGTGGCCGCAGGTGTCACCGTGGGGGCGCACGTGGCCTACCGGGACCTGGCCGGATTCGGTCGTCGCTTCATGGACTGCTCCCCGCAGGAACTCGCGGATGACGTGCTGTACCAAATGGGTGCCCTCCAGGCGATGGCCCGTTCGGCCGGCACCGAGATCAAGTATGTGAAACCGCACGGCGCGCTCTACAACACGATTGTTCACCACGAGGTCCATGCACAAGCCGTGGTGGACGCGGTCAAGGCCTTCGGCGGCGATCTTCCGCTGTTGCTCTTACCCGGGTCCGTAGCACTTCGGAAGGCGGAGCACGCCGGACTGCGCGGGGTGGCCGAGGCGTTCGCGGATCGCGGGTACACACCCGAGGGCACGCTGGTCTCCCGCCGCGAAGAAGGCGCCGTCCTGCACGACCCGGCGGAGGTCACCGAACGCATGATCCGCCTGGCCGAGGACGGCACCTTGAGCGCCGTGGACGGTTCCACCGTTCGGATCCGGGCCGAGAGCATTTGCGTGCACGGTGACACCCCCGGCTCCGCCGCAATGGCCGCGGAGGTTCGCGCGGGCCTGGAGCGCGCCGGCGTGCAGGTCCGGTCGTTCGTATGAGCCAGGATCCGCCCACCGGTGCTGCGCCGTCGACGGTCTCCCTCCGCTGGGCGGGGACGCGGGCCTTCTTGATCGAGTGCGCGTCCCTCGAACACGTCATGCGCTGGCACGCCCATCTCAGTGCACATCCGTATTCCAGTCAGTTGGACGTTCTCGCCGCAGCCGAGACGGTGCTGTTGACCTTCTCTTCACCCGCGGCCGCGCACAAGGCCGCGAGCGACGTCGTCACCGCTCGCCTGGGCGATACCGACGCGGCGACCGGTAAGACCGTGGAGATCGACGTGGTGTACGACGGCGAGGACCTGGCCGATGTGGGCGAGCTGACCGGGCTCGGCGAGCGCGGCGTGATCGAGGCGCACACGGGTGCGGAATGGACGGCCGCGTTCGGCGGTTTCGCGCCGGGGTTCGCGTATCTCGTGGCCCCCGGGGATCCGCTCGAGGTGCCGCGCAGGGATTCCCCGCGCACCGCGGTGCCCGCCGGATCCGTGGCGCTGGCGGGGCGGTTTTCCGCCGTGTACCCGCAGCGTTCACCGGGCGGTTGGCAGTTGATCGGCCGCACCAACGCCACACTCTGGGACCTGGGCCGGGACGAACCCGCGCTCATCCGCCCCGGGGACACCGTGCGCTACCGCGCGGTGCGCGAGCAGGTGGCGGTGCCCCCGGCGGCACCCGCCGAGGGCTCCGTGGAACCCGCGCAGGCTCTCGTGGTCAAGGACCCCGGGATGCAGTCCATGTTGGAGGACCTGGGCCGCCCCGGCCTCGGAGACCTGGGTGTGCCTGCGTCCGGCGCGGCGGATCACGTGTCCGCAGCGCAGGCCAACCGCATGGTGGGCAACGAGTCCGGTGCCACGGTCATTGAGTCTCTGCTGGGTGGCCTGTCGGTAACCGCGCGCGGCCACCACGTGCTGGCGCTGTCCGGCGCCCCCGTGGACGCCACGGTCAGCGGTCAGCAGGGCGAGAACCCGCTCCCCCGGGACATTCCCTTTGCCCTCTACGACGGCGAGACCCTCACCCTGGGCACCCCGCACACCGGCCTGCGAACCTACCTCGCGGTGCGCGGTGGTTTTGGCGGGCCCACGGTGCTGGGCAGCCGCTCCACGGACGTGCTTTCGCGGATCGGCCCGGAAGCGCTGACCGCAGGAAGCGTGATCGAGGTGCGCTCCGCGGCATCGCGCCCGGTGGGACGCCCCGAGGCCCCGGCGGTCACCCTGCCCGAACCGGGCCGACCCACCGTGCTGCGCGTGACCACCGGACCCCGCGGCGACTGGTTCACCCCGGCCGCGCTCGAGACCCTCACCCGTCAGCAGTGGCGGGTCAGCAGCCAGTCCAACCGCGTGGGCGTGCGCTTCGAGACACCCGAGGACGGGCGGGCCCTGGAACGCGCCATCACCGGCGAGCTGGCCAGTGAGGGCGTGGTCACGGGATCGCTGCAGGTCCCCCACTCCGGGGTTCCGGTCCTGTTCCTCGCCGACCACCCCGTGACCGGCGGTTACCCGGTGATCGGCGTGGTTGTCCCGGAGGACCTGTCGCTGGCCGCACAGCTTCCACCGGGGTCTGCGGTCCGGTTCACGCTCGTTGATGCACCCCGCCCCGCGCACGCACCCGAAACCTCAGGAGAGTCAGCATGAAAAAGGTCTTGATCGCCAACCGCGGTGAAATCGCGGTCCGCATTGCCCGGGCCTGCACGGATGCGGGGCTGACCTCGGTGGCCGTCTACTCCGAACCCGACGCCGATTCCGTCCACGTGCGCATGGCCGACGAGGCCTACGCCCTGCCCGGCTCATCCTCCGCGGACACCTATCTCAAGATCGAGGCTCTGCTCGACGTGGCCGACCGCGCGAATGCGGACGCCGTGCACCCCGGCTACGGGTTCCTGTCCGAGAACGCGGACTTCGCCCAGGCCGTGTCCGACGCCGGCCTCACCTGGATCGGCCCGTCCGCCGAGGTCATCCGCACCCTCGGCAACAAGGTGACGGCTCGCGAGATCGCCGTTCGCACCGGCGCCCCCTTGGTGCCGGGCACGGACGGGCCCGTCGAGGACGCAACCGCGGCGCGCTCGTTCGCCGAGGAACACGGATTGCCGATCGCCATCAAGGCGGCCTTCGGCGGCGGTGGCCGTGGGATGCGCATTGCACGCACCATGGACGAGGTCGAGTCAGCGTTCGACGCAGCGGTGCGCGAAGCGACGTCCGCGTTCGGACGGGGTGAATGCTTTGTGGAGCGCTTCCTCGACAAGCCGCGCCATGTGGAGGCCCAGGTCATTGCGGACACCCACGGCAACGTGACCGTGGTGGGCACCCGCGACTGCTCGCTGCAGCGGCGCAACCAGAAGCTCGTGGAAGAGGCTCCGGCACCGTTCTTGAGCGATGAGCAGCGGAGGACCATTCACGAATCGGCCCGGGACATCTGTCGCGAGGCCGGCTACACGAGCGCGGGCACGGTCGAGTACCTGGTGGCTCCGGACGGGCTGATCTCGTTCCTGGAGGTCAACACGCGCTTGCAAGTGGAACACCCCGTGACCGAGGAGACCACCGGGGTGGACCTCGTGCGCGAGCAGTTCCGCGTGGCCGACGGGCAGGCCCTGAGCATCACCGAGGACCCCGCACCGCGCGGGCACGCCTTTGAATTCCGGCTCAACGCGGAGGATCCGGCACTGGGATTCTTGCCGACGCCCGGGACCGTGGAGGTCTTCCAGACTCCCACCGGCGCGGGAATCCGGGTGGACACCGGTGTCCGTTCCGGCTCCGTGGTGCCGCCCCATTACGACTCGATGCTGGCCAAACTCATTGTCTGGGGTCAGGACCGGCAGCAGGCACTGCGGCGCTCCCGGGCTGCCCTGGCGGAGCTGAGCATCAAGGGATTGCCCACGGTGGCACCGTTCCACCGCGCGGTGGTGGAGCACCTCGATTTCACCTCTCCCGATGAGCTGGGCGTGTACACCACGTGGATCGAGGATGCGTTCACGCAGCAGCTGGAGGCGTCCCCGTACGTGACCTCCGGCGCCGCCGAGCGCACCACCCTGACCGTGGATCTCGACGGTAAGGCCGTGCAGCTCGGACTCCCCACCGCCATGGTGGAGGCGCTGCTGCACGGCGGTGGTGCCGGCGCGGGCGGTGAGGCGGTGGCGGCGTCGACCGCACATGGAGCCTCGGACACCACGCTGGCCGCGCCCATGGACGGGACGGTCGTGAAGTGGGCGGCGGAGGACGGCGCGAACATTAGCGAGGGCGACACCGTGCTCGTGCTCGAGGCCATGAAGATGGAGACTCCCGTGCGCGCGCATCGCTCCGGCACATTGACTCGTGGCGAGCCGAACGAGGGCGATGCCGTCCGCAAGGGGCAGGCGCTGGGCGAGATCGCCTAGCGCGGTGAGAGGATGGGCCGGTGACCAGTAACTTCGCACTCGAACCCCCCTCGGCACCGGTTGCCCCCGTCCACGGCCCGCCGACGCCGCTCGGTGCGCACCGCGCGCAGGCGCGCGCAGGCGCGGCAGGCCGGCTGCGCGAGCGCATTTCCGGAGGGCATTTGGCCCCCGGGACCAAGCTGTCGGAACACGTCATTGCCCAGGAACTGGGCGTTTCGCGGAACACGCTGCGCGAGGCGTTCACAATGCTGGCGGAGGAGTCGCTGGTTGATCGCGTGCCCAATCGCGGGGTCTTCGTCGCACATCCGACTGCCGGCGATGTGCGGGAGATTTACAACGCGCGGCGGATCATCGAGCCGGGGGCGGTGTTGTGGGGCTCCTGTTCGGAGCAGGTGCTCACGGGGTTGTGGTCTGTGATCGAGGCGGCTCGGGCTGCTCGTGCGGCCGGGGACATTATGGGCATGGCTGACGCCAATCAGCGTTTCCACCGCGGGCTCATGGATCTGACCGGTTCGGACACCCTGGTCACGACCATGGACCGGTTGCTGGCGCGCATGCGGCTCATGTTCCACTCGATGTCCACGGATCCCGGTTTCCACGGGGACTACGTGGACCGCAACGCCGAAATGCTGCGGCTGCTGGAGGCCGGTGAACGCGAACGGGCTGCCGAATCACTGCGGGAGTATCTGAGTTTTGCGGAAGCACAGTTGTTGGACCACGTGGAATAGCGGTTCAGGGCACCTGGTAGTCGGAGTCCTTGGCGTCCGTGATGAGCATGTGCCCCGGTGCGTGAGAAATCGCGAACTGCGGCCGGCATTCCATCACGGCCGCCTGCGGTGTCACACCGCACGCCCAGAAAACGGGGATGTGACCCGGCTCGATCCGGACGGGGTCGCCGAAATCCGGCTGGTTGATGTCGTTGATTCCCAGCTCCTCGGGGTTGCCCACGTGCACGGGAGCGCCGTGGACGGCGGGATAGCGAGAGGTGACGCGAACGGCGTCGGCCACCTGTGACGCGGGAACCGGACGCATCGAGACCACGAGCGGGCCGGAGAGAGACCCCGCCGGTTCGCAGCGCCGGTTGGTGCGGTACATGGGAACGTTCACGTCCTGGTCGTTGTGTGCCATGCGGATGCCGTTGTTCAGCAGGGCGTCCTCGAACGTGAAGGAACAGCCGACCATGAAGGTGACCAGGTCGTCACGCCAGTACTCGGTGATGTCCGTGGGGCGGGCGATGTCGCGGCCGTTCTCATAGACCACGTACTGCGGGAGGTCCGTGCGGATGTCACCGTCCTTGAGCAGCTCGCCGGTGGTCTCCCCCGCGTCCAACACCCCGAGGACGGGGCACGGTTTGGGGTTGCGTTGGGCGAACAAGAGCACGTCGAAAGCAAGTTCACGCGGAACGATGATGAGGTTGGCCTGCGCGTATCCGGCGGAGATTCCGGACGTGGGACGCAGCAGGCCGCGGCGGAATCGTTCCCTGGCCTCTCGGGGTGTGAGACGTGCCAGGTCTACGTGGTCCGTGGTTTTCATGTCCGTCAGCTCCACAACTTGTTGAGCCCGGCCAGGGAGTTCCAACCGAGGAACAGGGTGAGCAGCCACGCGAGCACGCCAATGATCAGGAGCCACGTGGGATACACGTACCCGTGCAGCAAGTCCCTGCGGCGCCAGGCGACCCACAGCAGGATGGCGAAACCGAACGGGAGGATCAGACCGTTGAACGCTCCCGCGAAGATCAACAGGGTCTGCGGAGCCTGCCCGAGGAACAGGTACGCCACGGTGCACACGGAAATGAAGGCGACGGTCAACAGGTTCCGGGTCCGCGGGTTGCCGGAGGACGTGGTCACGAAGGAAATGGACGTGAAGGCCGCCCCGATCACGGACGTCAGGGCCGCGGCCCACAGCACCACACCGAAGATCCGCACGCCGATCTCGCCGGCGGCGGCCCCGAACGCTTCGGCGGCCATGTTGTCGCTGGTCAGCGCCACACCGCCGGCCACCACGCCGAAAATGGCGAGGAACAACAGCACGCGCATGATGCACGTGACCAGGATGCCCAGAACGGAGCTCCGACTGATCTGCTTGACGTTTTCCACACCGCTCACACCGGAATCGATCATGCGGTGCGCACCGGAGTAGGTGATGTAGCCACCCACGGTGCCGCCGATCAACGTGGTGATCACCAGGAAGTCGATTTCCTCGGGGAGCACGGTGTTCTTCAGCGCCAGGCCCACCGGAGGGGCGGCCACGATCGCCACGTAGAGCATCAGCAAGATCATGATGGCGCCCAGCAACACCACAATCCGATCAAGTGCCATGCCAGCTCGTTTGGACAGGAAGATGAGAATCGCAATGGCCGCGGAGATGGCGCCGCCAATCTTGGGGTCCACCCCGAGCATCGCGTTGAGGCCGAGCCCGGTTCCGGCAATGTTGCCAATGTTGAACACGGCTCCGCCGACGAACACGAGGGCCGCCAGCACAATACCCGCGCCGGGCAGCACCTGACTGCCCAGTTCCTGCGCGCGCCGGCCCGAGACGCCGATCACTCGCCACACATTCAGCTGCACGGCAATGTCCACCAGGATGGACACCAGAATCGCAAACGCGAACGCCGCCCCGAGCTGGACCGTGAACACCGTGGTCTGGGTGATGAACCCGGGGCCGATGGCGCTGGTGGCCATGAGGAACATGGCACCGAGCAGCGCGGTGCGGTGGCCGCCGGAGTTCGTCTTGACCGGCTCGGTACCGGATTGAGAGGGCTGGTCGGGCTGCCCGGACTGGGGTGCTTCTGTCGACATGTCTTCATCCGATGGGTCGGGGTGACTGGGGTCACAGATTGACGTGTTGCCGGAAGACTACAGGTTGTTCAACAATTCGAGCAAGGGATTGTTCAACAACTTAGCCGCGGCTCGAATGGCGGGCTGCACTGCTGCGTGGACTCCCCGCCCGCTGAACCGCACCCTGGCAACCATCGAAGCTGAATCTGTGGCTTCCCTAGGCCACCTTCAAGATCCCGGGCACGAAAAAGCCACTCCGGGCGAACCGGAGTGGCTTTTTGATGTCTCAGAGCTACGGCCAACTAGCCGCCGCTCACCACGCTCAGCGCAGGATGGGCAACTGCATCGGGTAGCGGTAGACCTCACCGTTGTTGGCACGAACGGCGGCCACGATATGGCAGACCAGGAGCAACACCCAGTAGGCGGCGATCAAGATGAATCCAACCGGGATCAGAATGACCGTGAAGATGCAGATCCAACCGATCACGTTGATGATCCACAGGGTCACGTTGAAGTTGAACGCGCCGGCGGATGCGGCACGCAGGAACGGGCTCTTGTCCTTGTAGATGAACCACACGATCAACGGGCCCAGGAAGCCCAGCCAACCCACCGAGATGATGGCGGCAATGGGTCCCGACAGGTGCGTCAGGATGGCCACGGTCTTTTCATCGTTCTGAGGACCGCTGGAACCGGTCCGGCGGTGGGTGTCGTAGTTGTCGTAGCCGCCGGCACCGCCGGAGCGGTAGTCCGGGCGAGGTTGCTGCGGTTCGTAACTCATGGCATCTCCGTCAAGGTTGTGATCCACCGGCGGTGGAGGGTGCGGGGGTTTCCCGTTAGCTCCAGCCTAAAGTCCGGAGCCCACCACTGCATTGAGGTTTTCCCCACTCTTCACCACCGGCTGACCTCCAGCTTCCGCAGCATCTGTGGCCTGCGACTCCCCGTGGCCCGCAGAATGCTTGCCGGGCCCGCGAGAACCGCGGTGACCAAACTTGCGGTCATAGGCGCACCCCGCCATCAGTGCCACAACAACGGCGACGAGCAGGATCAGAGAGATCCCGATCAGCCCCGACCGCAACCCGGCATCCGCATTGGCGTCGAAGTACAGAAGCGATCGCACCATCATGAAGATGTGATGCAGCGGCTCAATTGGCGCAATCACCCGGAAGAAGTCCGGCACGGCCTGCAGCGGAACCACTGCACCCGCGGACGGCAACCCCATGAACACCAGGTAGATCATCGAGAGCACCATGCCCGCGGAGCCACCCAGTGTGATGAGCGCGAGCACCACGGCCGAGACCGCGGACAACGACAGCCATCCCGCGAGGAACACCGCCACACCATGCGGCATGGGCATACCCACTGCCGCGCCGACCCACAGCATCAGGGCTGAGGTGGGTCCTGCTGCCACGGTGAACAGGCCCCACTTGATCAGGAAGTTCAACCACCGCGGAAGACCCACGCGCGGCAAGTCTCGGAACAGCGGACCCATTTCGAACGGCGCCATGCCCATGCGGGCATCCATCAGAACATTGACGGCGATGGACCCGGAGAGACCGATCACCAGCAGGATAATCGCGTAGTAGAACGCGCCCATCCCCAACGCTGTGCCCTCTTCAAGCTCTTGATAGGGCTTGGTGTCCACGTTCACCGGATCCCGCAACAGATCCGTTGAGACGGAGCTGACCTTGGGTGCTAGTTGATCCGCCACCTGCTTGGGAGTGTTGGCCTGGGCTTCCTGAAGTTGCTGCGCGAACTGCTGCACGGCAGGACCGCCCTGCGCAGCCGACCGGGCCAGTTCTTCGGACTGCTGATCCTGCTGCGATTCGAGTTCCGACAGCACCTGCTCGTAGGCCTGCTGCTGGGCGGACTGCGCAGATTTCACAAGTGATTCACCCATCGTGGAGCTGGCTTGCTCCAGCCCCGGCTGCACAGCCTCCGTGGCGATCCGAGTCCCGAGAGAACCTGCCTGCGGGTCCGTGTACAGGGTGATTTCCGGCCGAGCCGCAGACTCCTGCGTCAGAGAGCCCCTGACCATGCTCACCGTGTCCTCCGAGAAGGACTCCGGGATGACCACCACTCCGAACAGCTCGCCGCGCTCCAATTGGTCCTGCGCCTGATCCCAATCCAGCCGACGCAGATCCAGCCGCTCATCCTTACCCGCCTCGGATGCAAAACCGTCCTCGATGCGGTGACCGTAATTCTGCTTCTCGGTTCCACCGCCCTCTCGCGGCACGTCCGCCCCGCGATCCTGATTGACGATGGCCACCGGGAAGTCCTTGAGGTGACCTGCCGGATTGGACAACCCACCCAGATACAGGGCCGTTCCGAGGACCGCCAGGACCATGATGACCACCGCCGGAAGCGCCCAGAACGTTGCCGAATAGAACGGTCCGCGCTGCCGCCCCGCTGCTTGATGAGAGGCGCGCGCGCCTAGTTTGCCGTCTGCCATAGTTCCCCTGAATGTGATTTGGATACATTACTGTATTGAGTTTTCACATTCACGATACACTGATGTATCGAGGCGGCAAGAGGGAGCGAGTAAAAGTGACTGACCAGACGTCACACGGAACGGACGAGGACGCGGACAAGCGGTCCCGGACGGCCACGCGCAGGAGGCTCGTGGCGTCGTCGGCGGGGGTTTTCGCCGAGAAGGGGATCGACGGCGCCTCCATCGGCGAGCTGTGCGCGGCCGCCGGCTTCACGCGCGGAGCCTTCTACTCCAACTTCGCGACCAAACTGGATCTGGCGGTGGCGGTCTTCGAGAACCTGGTGGAAAGCCTGATCGAGCGCCTCGACTCGGAACTGGAGCAGTGGCTCGACTCCCACGCCGGCACCGAGGAGGTCGCCACCCGCATCATCGAAGGCGTCACGGACCAGTCGTCCAACATGAACGTGCAGGCCGTCCGCCTCGAGCTGTTCCTCGCAGCATTCCGCTCGAGTGAAGTTCGCGATGTCGTCCGACCGTTGCGCAACAAGCTCTACGGCGCCGTTGAAAACGCGCTGGGCCGCGTAGCGGAGAGCCAACACCTGGAGTTCACGATCCCTGCGTCCGACATGACCCGACTCATGCTCACCAGCTACAGCGGTCAGCTGACCGACCGCATGGCCATGGGTGAAATCACTGATCAGAAGGTCATTCCCACCATGTGGCTCGCGTTCACCCGCCCCGCAGGCCAAGCGGAGCACTAGATTTCTCGCCGGCCCGGGGTTACGCTTCTCGGGTCTTGTTGTCCACGAAAGGTGTGCGCTGTGAAGCTTGCCGGTTCTCTCTGAGCCCGCCGCTGCACGCGCTTCTTCACGCTTTCGTTCCTTAATTGACGACGCCGCTCTGACCCTTCTCTTTCTTGCTCGCCTTTCGTAGGCGGTTGCTGAGGGCCATTTCATGGCGCGGCAGCGGATCATCCTCTTTCTTTTCAGGAGATCCACATGACCCATTCACAACAGACACTCATTACCTTTAGCGGCCTCGGCGTCACCTGGGCTGATGGCACGGAGTGCTTCACCGATCTCTCCGGTTCCGTTCCGCGAGGAGTTACCGGGCTGGTCGGCGACAACGGAAGCGGCAAGTCCACGCTGCTGCGAGTCCTCACGGGACAACTCGCCCCGACGGCAGGGTCGCTACACCGCGCAGCCAGCATCGCGCACGTCCCTCAGGACGTCACCGCGAAATCCGAATGGACGATGGCCCAACTTCTGGGTATCGACCGCATCCTGAAAAGTCTCCGCGCGATCGAGGCGGGCAGTGTGGAGGAGGCGGAGTACGACGTCGTCGGCGATGACTGGGATATCGAGGAGCGCGCGCAGGCGGAACTGGCCGCGCGCGGGCTTCCCACCGACCTGGCACGGTGCGTTGCGGAGCTGTCGGGCGGTGAGATCGTGCGGGCTGCGCTGGCCGGAGCGGTGCTGCGGCGGGCGCAACTGACCGTGCTGGACGAGCCCACCAACAATTTGGACACCGCCGCACGCGAGGACCTGTTCGCGACCGTGCGGGGGTGGAAGGCGTCGCTGTTGATCGTGAGCCACGACCGGCAACTGTTGGAGCTCGTGGATCAAATCGTGGAACTGCGGGACGGGCGGCTCACCGAATTCGGTGGCACGTACAGCGAGTACGAGACCTACCTGGCCACCCAACAGGAGGCGGCGCTGCGCGAAGTTTCTCGCGCGGAGGCTGAGGCCAAGAAGCAGAAGCGGGAGCGTGTCGAAGAGGAGACCAAGCTGAGCCATCGGGTGACCCGAGGCGAGAAGTTCAAGCGACAAAAGCGTAAGCCCGGCATGGCCATGGGCAACGATGCGATGTCGGCTCAGGTTCAGGCGGGTAAGTTACGCGGCATCCTTGCCGACAGGGAGAAGACGGCCGCTGCTGCGGCAGCTGAAGCTCGGGATGCCTTGCGTGCGGATCGGCACATCCGCGTTCAGCTGCCCCAGACCGTCGTGGCCAATGGGACCAAGGTGCTGGAGTTGGAGCGATCCCTTACCGATGGTGACACCGAACGGCTCGATATGGCCGGCCCAGAACGGGTGCGGCTGGCCGGTCGGAACGGTTCCGGGAAGACCACGTTGCTTGAACGAGTGGTCGCGTGGACGGCCGATTCCGCCGACTCCGCCGAGGGGCCACGCGATGCGGATCTAGCGGGTGTCGCCCCGTGGACCGTGCGCTACTGCATCACTCCGGTGGGGTACGTCCCGCAGCGATTAACCGTGGAACGTCCGGAGCTCACTTTGGTTCAAGAGCTGCAGCTGGCCAACCCAGCGGCAACCGAGCATGCGTGCCGCGAAACGCTCGCTCGATTCCTGTTCCGAGGTGCGCAGTCTGACAAGCGAATTGGTGAACTGTCCGGCGGTGAACTGCTGCGCCTTGCGTTGGCGCGGGTGCTGACCTCTGAACCCGCTCCCAAGCTGCTCATCCTGGACGAGCCCACTAACAACCTGGACCTGCGGTCGGTGGATCAGTTGGTGGATGCGCTCACCGCGTTCGAGGGTGCGCTGCTGGTGGTCAGTCACGACGACAGCTTTATCGAGCGGATCGGGGTGATGAGGTCATTGGAGTTGGACTGAGTCCGAGGCCTGAGTATGTTCCATCGAGGTGACCATTCGAGCATCTATTCGCGGACGCAGAAATTTGGCAGCCTTATGAGATGACAAACGACCCAGAATCCCACGCAACGGGGGACTCACGCCAGGGAGCCTTCGATGCGGACAACCCAGAGAGCTTTGATCGCGCAAACGGGGTACTTAATCGAGATCTCACTGTAAGTCAGCTTTCGGCTGTTGCTCGTCAAAGATATGCGGACCTGCTCCGGAGCCTAAGTGGCCGATAGCTCGTTAAACCACCTGCGGCAACACCAAAAGCATGGTCAGCGACCAGATCAGGTGGGCGATGATCGGCGGCGTCAGCGACTGGGTCCGCTCACGCAGCACGGCCACCATCACACCCATGGCCGCGGCGGCAAAGGCCAGCAGTGGCACCCCGGCCAGGGCGGTGACTGCGGTGTACAGCACCGTGGTCACGACCATTCGGTATCCCGGCTTCACGGCCCTCCACAGGGCACCTCTGTAAAACATCTCCTCCGCAACGCCATTGACCGCGGTGGTGATCAGCACGAACACCAGGCTGCCCACGCGGGCGTAGTCCAAGAGTTCGTCCACGGGGTCGCGGAGGAACGGGATGAACCGCACCAAGAAGGCACCCGCGAAGAAAACGAGAGCTAGGAGCACACCGCCCACCACGGCGTCGCGAATCCCGCGCCGGGAGGCATGCCATCGAAACCTGCTGCCCACCAACCGAACCGCCACGAGGCTGCCCACGATATAGATCGCCGCCAGAATGAAAGTGGCCGGGTAGAACCACGGATCGCCCGCCTCGATGCGCAAGGACCACGCGAGGGCGGCAGCCGCCAGCACTCCGGTGATGATGACGGCCACTCGAGAAGCCCCTCCGGGTAGTACCGGCTGCGCATCGGTGGACGGTGCTTCGGAATCCCTCACGGTGCTGCCTTTCACAAGGGTTGATGCTCGGGTCTATGCTGTGCCGGAGCGCGCGTGCGAGTGTCAGTCCCGGCGCGGGTTCAATGCCCGGATGGTTCCCGTGAGCACCGCGGCGAACGCGGTCCACCCGGCGTACGGTGCGAGGACCACTGCCTTTTCCTTGGACACCTTGCCAGATCTGCGCACCAGGTCCGCCGTGCTCGCGGCCAGCGCTATTGATTCTACGGCGGCGGGGCCCAGCTTCTGGCGGTCGAAGAACAAAATGCTCCACCCGGCGTTGAGCCCCAGGTTGGTCGCGAGCGCAGCAATGTATCCGCGTTTTTCCTTGGTGCGCCCCTGCTCGCCCAGGTCCGCGATCGTCAGGGAGCCGATCGCGGCGATATCCGCGTAGAGGGCCGTCCAGGCCACGGGGAACAGCCACGCGGGTGGCTGGAACGCGGGCTTCTTCAGGGTCTTGTACCACGTCGAGTTCGGCTTGGTTGCGAGCGATCCGACGACGGCGGTCGCGGCCACTCCCGCGGTGGTAGCCCAGAAAATCTTGTTCCATCGGGAAGTGTCCAGGTTCTTGACCGCGGCGCGTACGGCATCGTGGAACGAGGTGTGGCCACCCGGCGGCGGGCCAACATAATCGTCCAGGTCGCGCTCGCGCACCACGGTGTCGTGCTGGAGACTACCGATGAGCGGGCGCACCAAATTCGACTTCACCGGAGTGACCAGACCAATCCAGTACGCGGCCAGTTCCGGAGTCGTGACCGGTGCCGTCAACATGAAGCGCGGGATCTTGTTCAACGCGCTTGCGTACTCCTTGAGCATGTCGGCGTACTCAAGAGGTTCGGGGCCGCCCACGTCGAAGGTGCGATTCACGTCCTCGGGCAGGTCCGCGGCCCCCACCAGGTAGTGCATGACGTCGGCCACGGCGATCGGGTGGATGTGATTACGCACCCACTTGGGGGCAATGGCACCGGGAAGCCGCTCGGACAGGTGGCGGATCATGGTGAAGGATGAGGACCCATCCCCGATCACCACACCGGTTTGCAGTGCCGCGGTCGGAACCCCGGAATCCATGAGCACCTTGCCGACTTCCACGCGGGAACGCAGGTGATCGGACAGGTCTTCGGTGGCAGTGTCTGCGGGGTGCAGCCCGCCCAGGTAGACGATCCTGTTGACGCCCGCGTTGCGTGCGGCCGTGGCGAAGGTGTCCGCCATGGACTTCTCTTCCTCCACGAAGTCCTCCGAGTCACCCATCGAGTGCAGCAAGTACCAAGCGGCGTCCACGTTTTCCATGGCGCGAGCGATGTCCTTGGCATCCGAAGCGTCCCCTTCGACAACCTCTGCCTGACCCGGGCCGGCTTCCTGTCCATCCGCTACCACGCGGTCACCCCACGGTAGGTCGCGGACCTTGTCCGCGCTGCGGCTGAGCAGCCTGACCCGCCAACCCCGGTCGAGGAGTTCCTGCGCGACGCTGCCGCCGATGTACCCCGTGGCACCGGTGACCAGCGCCAATCGTGTGGTGTCACTCATGAAAACCCCTCATTCTGATGGACCTGGCGCGGACACGTCGCCGCGCAGTAGTTCGCCTACTGAGCATCGCACTGATCAGCGGCTCTCCGTGGTCCCACACCTGGAGATCTGCTGTGTGCGCCGGATTCTGATCTACGTAACGGCCAGGGCAGGGAAAGCCGTGCTTTTTGATCAACGCTACGACCCAAATTTCTGGCACCCTGCAAATCCATCGACGTTGCGTCCCTAGAACTCGTGAATTCTGGCTTCATCGTCAACCAGATTGCAGAGCCGGGCCGGGCATGGCTTCACCGTCGATCAGCGAGCAGCACTCGCCGCAAACGACCTAACTAACCCCGCGCATCCACGTCCTCAAAGATCAGGAAGGTCTGGGTGTCCACCACTTCGGGCATGGGCTGGATTTTCTCGAAGATCACGTCGCGCAGTTCCGTGGTGCCGCTCGCTCGCACCAGAAGCATCACATCGAACGTGCCACCCACCAGCGCCACGTGCTGCACCTGAGAAATCTGGCGCAGCTTGGCACACAGGGATGGCCACGTGTTTTGCTTCAGCCGCACGGTCACGTATGCGGACGCTTCCAGGCCCGCCCGCACCGGATCGATCACCGCCGTGTACCGCAGAATCACGCCCTGATCATGGAGCTTCTTGATCCGCTCGTAGGCGTGCGCGCGCGAAATATGCACCCGACTCGCGAGCGCCGTCACGGACTGGCGCGCGTCCCGGGTCAATTCGTCCAGGATCCGCCGATCCGTATCGTCCAGATCCGCCCGCCGCTTCTCCGCCATCTCGCTCCTCTTTCAATTCATATTTCGCCGACGACGACGCCCGCCAGCCAGCATCCGCTGCAGCGGCAACTGAGCATCGGAACCGATCGTCCGCTCACATCAGCCGTCGGACGGTAGGACTCCGCCCGCAGCCCTCACCACTCGGACGGCTGTGACCCATCCGACAAACTGTCATGACGTAGGTCACATCAGATCATATTGTCCACGATGAGTCCCTGCGGCGCACTTTTGTCCAGTGCATCCCCGAAGTGGGGAGACAACAGGCCGATAGTTCCCATACTTGGATCACGAAACGTCTGAACCAACCATGGAAGGGGTCGGCCATGAGCGAGCCCACTTCACCCGGCAGCGAACCCGCAGCCGAAACCCCCACGCCGGACTCCGAGGCTCCTGAAGCGCAGGAGAACTCCGCGATCGAAGCGACCGCACCCAACGCCGTCGACGAAACCCCCGCAGAGGACACCGCACCCGTGATCCCCGCGGTGGAAGCGTCCAAGAACTTCGGCATCACCCCGGAGGCCTACATGCTTCCGGCAACCAGCGAGATCCAACTGCTAGCCCCGGATGGACAGCCCGTCCCGGACAGCGAGCAGGGCCCCGAACCGGGTCACGAGTACCCCATGCCCTCGACCGAGCAGTTGCTCAAGGCCTACGAGAAGCTCGTAGTGGGTCGTCGCATCAACGACCAGAACATGGCGTTGGTCCGGCAGGGACGCATGGCCGTCTACCCCTCGAGCCACGGCCAGGAAGCCTGCCAGGTCGCCGCGGCCATGTGCTTGGGCGCCAACGACTGGCTGTTCCCCACCTACCGCGACTCGGTGGCCGTGATGTCCCGCGGCGTGGACCCGCTCGAGGTCATGAGCACGTTCCGCGGTGACTGGCACGGCGGCTTCGATCCGCGCGAGTACAAGGTCAGCATCCAGGCCACCCCACTCACCACCCAGCTCCTGCACGCAGTGGGCGTGGCACACGCGGCCAAGCTGCGCGGCGAGGACACCGTCACCCTGGCGATGTGCGGCGACGGCGCCACCTCCGAGGGCGACTTCCACGAAGCCCTCAACTTCGCCGCCGTATTCCAATTGCCCGTCCTGTTCCTGGTGCAGAACAACGGTTATGCGATCTCCGTGCCGCTGTCCTCCCAGACCCACGCCCCCACGCTCGCGCACAAGGCGGTCGGCTACGGCATGGCCGGCGAGCGCGTGGACGGCAACGACCTGGCCGCGCTGCTCTCCGTGCTGGGCCGCGGCGTCGACCTGTGCCGCCAGGGCAAGGGCCCGCTGCTGGTCGAGGCCATGACCTACCGCATGCAGGCGCACACCAACGCGGACGATGACACCCGCTACCGCGAGCGCGACGAGGTCTCCGAATGGGTCGCCAAGGATCCGATCACGCGCATGCAGCGCTACCTGACGGATCAGGACGCCCTGGACGACGCCGCGTCGGAGCAGATCTCCACGCACGCCGAGGACATGGCCAAGCGCTTGCGCGAAGCCATGGCGACCAAACCGGAACTGGACCCGCAGGATCTGTTCCGCCACGTCTACAGCGAACCCACCACCCAGTTGCGCGAGCAGTCCGATCTGCTGGCCGACGAACTGTCCCGAGAGGAGGCGTGATGAGCGTCCAGAAAGTCAGCTTTGCCAAGGCGCTGAACACCGCTCTCGCGGACGCCCTGGAAACCGATCCGAGCGTGCTGGTCTTCGGTGAGGACGTGGGAACCCTCGGCGGCGTTTTCCGTATCACCGACGGCCTGACCGCCAAGTTCGGCCGCGAGCGTTGCTTCGACACTCCCCTGGCGGAGTCCGGGATCATCGGCACCGCCGTGGGCATGGCCATGAACGGCATGCGCCCGGTGGTCGAGATGCAGTTCGATGCTTTCGCCTACCCCGCGTTCGAGCAGATCGCCTCGCACGTGGCCAAGATGCACAATCGCACCCGCGGCAAGCTGGGAATGCAGATGGTCATCCGCATTCCCTACGGCGGCGGCGTGGGAGGTGTGGAGCACCACTGTGATTCCTCGGAGTCCTACTACGCGCACACCCCGGGCCTGAAGGTCTTCACCCCGGCCTCCGTCACCGATGCCTACCTGATGTTGCGCGAGGCCATCGACTCCCCGGACCCCGTGGTGTTCTTCGAGCCCAAGCGGTTGTACTGGTCCACCGCCCAGATCGACCTGGACGAACTGCGCGAGCAGTACGCCAACGGGAGCGCGCCGAAACGCGAGGGACACGCCGTCGTCGCCCGTGAAGGCACGGACGCGACCCTGATCAGCTACGGCCCGTCCGTTCCCGTGTGCTTGTCCGCGGCGGAAGAAGCCGCGCAGGACGGGATGAGCGTGGAGGTCATCGACCTGGGCACCATCGTGCCCTACGACGACGAAACGGTCGCCGCATCCGTGCGCAAAACCGGCCGCGCCGTGGTCGTGGCCGAGGCACAGGGCTTCGCGTCCGTGGCCTCGGAGATCGTGGCGCGCACCCAGCAGCGCTGCTTCCATTCGCTGGCCGCGCCGGTCCTACGGGTCACGGGATTCGACATCCCCTACCCCTCGCCGGCTTTCGAACACCATCACATCCCCAGTGTCGAGCGGATCCTCGACACCCTGGACGAACTGCAGTGGGAGGACTGACCCGTGAGCATCAATGTGTTCCATCTGCCCGACCTGGGCGAAGGTCTCACCGAGGCGGACATCCTGCACTGGCTGGTCGCCGAGGGTGACACCGTGGCCATGGACCAGCCGATCGTGGAGGTCGAAACCGCCAAATCAGCGGTCGAGATCCCCAGCCCCTTCGAGGGCACGGTCCACAAGTTGCACGGCGCGGAGGGCGAGACGCTCACGGTGGGCCAGTCGCTGATCTCGGTCTCCGACGGCGCCGAAACCCCGGCCTCTGAGGACGCCCCGGCACCCGCCACGGAGGCTTCGGCCACCGAATCCGAGGACTCTCCCGCACCCACCCAGGGCGCGAGCTACCGCGAGGAGGAGCGCGCGGGAACGCAGCCCTCCGCCGAGGAGTCAGCGGACGACAGTTCCGACGAGTCCTCCGGCAACGTACTGATCGGCTACGGAACCACCTCGGGTGGTTCGTCCCGCCGACGCCGCCGCGGCAAGTCCGCGCGCACGTCCGGCGGTTCCGCGACCGGCCAGTCCGGTGCCGCATCCCACACCCACGACGCGCTCACCGCGGCACCGCGCATGGCCCCCACGGTCATCTCGCCGCTGGTTCGCAAGCTCGCCAAGGAGCACGGCGTGGACATTACCGGGCTCACCGGAACCGGTCCGGGCGGACTGATCTTGCGTCAGGACATCCGGGCCGCTCTGGATCAGGTGGACGATCAACGACGCCGCTCGGATGCGGCCGGTCCCGCGCCCACCGGTCTCGCGACGCCACCTCCCGCTCCCCCGGCTCCGGCCGCGCCGGCAGCTCCCGGCTCAGCGGCGCATCACACGTCGGTTCCGCCCACGCCCAGCAAGGGGTGGCCGGCCACCGCTGCGGACCCGGGCCACTCGACCCTTCCTCCCCATGCGAGCGCGGCCCCCGGCGGGAGGAGGACAGGCGAGACTGCGGTGGGCGCAGCGGCGTCGGCGAATGTCGCTGGCACGCACGGGCAGAATGTGGACTCGCGAACCGGCCTGGCCGTGGCGCAGCGCGAACCCGTCAAGGGCGTGCGCAAGGCGATATCCGATGCGATGACGCGCTCGCGCACCGAAATTCCCGAGGCCACCATCTGGGTGGATGTGGACGCGACCGAGCTGCTGAACCTGCGCGCGAGCTACAAGGCCAAGGACCCGGAGAACGCGCCGAGTCTGCTCGCACTGCTGGCTCGTTTCACGCTGGCCGGGCTGCGCGCCTACCCGCAACTGTGTTCACGGCTCGAGACCCACGAGGACGGCACGCGCTCGATCGTGCGCTTCGACGGTGTGAACCTGGGCCTGGCCGTGGAATCCGAGCGCGGACTGCTGGTTCCCAACCTGCGCAACGCGGATCAGCTCAACACCGTGGAGCTCAACCAGCGCATGCGCGAGGTCATCGAGGTGGCCCGCTCCGGCAAGGCGAGCCCGTCGGAACTGTCGGGCAGCACGTTCACGCTCAACAACTACGGCGTGTTCGGCACGGACGGCGCCACGCCCATCATCAACCACCCCGAGGTGGGCATCCTGGGTATCGGACGCATCATCGACAAGCCCTGGGTCGTCAACGGTGAACTCGCGGTCCGCAAGGTCACCACCCTGACCCTCGCTTTCGATCACCGCGTGTGCGATGGCGGTTCGGCGGGCGGTTTCCTGCGTTTTGTCGCCGACGCCGTGGAGGATCCGACCAGCGCGTTCTTGCGGATGTAGCGGCTCGGGTACCGGCCGGGGCCTTACTTCCGGCGGCAGTGCATCGTGCGGTGGACCTACTTGGTCCGCCGCACGATGCCGTCCGTGGTCTCCGACAGCTGCTCCACTAATGTGTCTGGCAGCTGCGAATCTTCCAGCAGGTCCTTGGCCCGTTGAGCAGCCTGCTCCGCCATGCGCTCCACACCGGCGCGGGCACCACAGCGTTCTAACAGGTCCTTGGCGGCGTGGGCGTCCTCATCGCTCAGACCTTCTACCGCGGCCCGGTCCAGAATTTCCCGCAGTTTGGGTCCGTACGGCCCGTGTTCGGCGAGGGAGATGAGCATGGTCCGTTTGCCCTCGCGCAGATCCGATTGAGCCGACTTGCCGGTCCGTTCCGGGTCGCCGAAAACACCCAGGACATCGTCCGCGAGCTGGTAGGCCGTACCCATGGCCCGGCCGACATCGCCGAGCACGTTGACGTCCGCCACGGGAGCACCACCCAGCACGGCACCGGCGGTCAGTGGGGCTTCAAATGAGTACGCGGAGGTCTTCAGACGCGTGGCCAGTAGGATTTCCTGATTGGACACCGTCAAACCGGGCAAGGCGTGCTCAACGTCCAGGAACTCGCCGGCCGCAGACCGGAACACCGCTTCGTCCAGGATCGCAAGCAGCCGCAGCAGTCGCGATTCCGGCGCATGCGACGTGGCGATCAGCCGGTACGCGCCCGTGAGCGCGAGGTCACCGGCCAGGATCCCCACGCTGCGCCCGTACTGTTTCGCGTGTTCGGTTCCCCCCGCCGACGTCGCTCGGGCACCCAACGCCATCCGGGTCGCCGCGCGCCGTTCGGCCGCCGCGTTGACCGTGGGTTGGTGACGGCGCAGCTCGTCCTGGTCGATCACGTCGTCGTGAATGAGCAGGGCGGTGTGGAGCAATTCGAACCCTGCACCCACGGCGTTGATGACCGGGTGCACGGGACGGGCCGGATAAGAATGGGTGACCATGTGCAGCAGTTGCGGCCGCACACCCTTGCCACCGTTGGCCACGCGGGCGATCTCCCGCCACAGCTCGGCGAACCGAGGATTGACCTGCTCCGCGCGCTCAATGGCGTTGTTCAGGAACCCCTGCAGGGACTTGGATGCGGTGAACTCCTCCACGGGCCGGCCCGTGCCGCTCTGTGTGTACGAGGAGTACTTCTTCATGCCCCTATTTCAGCACACCGCTCTGACCAGCTGAGGAAAGCCCCACGCGCAGCCCCTCCACCCTGTATCCGGCGATCAACGCGTCAGTGAACAGCTCGGGCGCGGCCAATTGCTCCACCTCGCGGATGAATAGTTCGCGCAAGAACACGTCGGTCTCCTGGATGGCGACGAAGTGACCCGGGCAGCGGTGGGCACCGTCGCCAAAGGCTGCGCCTTCGGGACGAGCCCCGCGCGGAAGTTTGCGCTCGGGACAGACCTCGCGGGGCTGGTTGAAGACCTCGGTGTCCACATTGGTGTCCTTGACGGACATCGTGATCATGTCACCGGCGGGAATCGTGTAGCTCTGGCCGTCGTGTTCGACCTCGATGTCCTCGGTGGCGCGGCGGTAGAGCAGGCCCACCACGGGTTCCAAGCGCAGGATGTCGTGCAGGATCGCATATCGCTCACCCTTACCCGCCACCATGAACCGCTCCTGCAGCGGCTTGTTCTCGAGCAAGTGCCACACAGACATGGCAATGAACTCGCGCGTGGTGACCATGCCCGCCGCGGCGTAAGTGAGGCACTCGGTCGCAATTTCCGTCAGGGTGTAATTCTGATCGAGCAGGTGCGAGATCACGTCTGCTCGGCGCTCCTTCTTGCGAGCTTTGACCGCCGGGCGAACGTCGTGCCATGTGAATGTGGCCACCGGGAGGCTGTTCAGGGACGAGCGGATCGTGAACCACACCTTGTGCACAGCGTTGCGAGGTGTCTCGGTGGGATCGGCGTCGCTGCCGAAAAGTTTCATGAGGCGCCGCCCCATGGCGTCCGGATCGGTGCCGTCCAGGCCCACGATGTGCGCGGCCACCCGAACGGAGTACCCCATGGCCGCCTCGCCCAGGTCGAGCGACCCGGTGCGGTCCAGCTCAGCCAAGGTCTCTTTGGCGTAGCGGTCCATGAGCTCGCGGTAAGTGGTGTCCACGGTGGTGGGCGCGAAGAAGCGAGCGATCATGGAGCGCTGCTCGCGGTGCTCCGGGCCGTCCGAGAACAGGACGGGATGGCGTGACTTGCGCAGTCCCGCACGCACCTGTTCGGCGCGGAAACCAGCCTGCAGAGTCTTCTGGTTCCGCAGTACCTGGCGTGCAAGGTTCAGCGAACTGATGCGCCAACCGTCACCCACCCTCTCGATGGGGATGCCGGTGTTCCATTCACCGTCGGTGGCTTTTCGCTGATCCATATCCTGGCTGTCGCTCCGCCCTGTCACCGGGCACTGGTTCGCAGTCGGGGCCCCCGCGGGGCCGTCCGCCGCCATACGTTCGGCACTCACATCCCCCATTGTCACTCACGAAAGCACCTGTGGATACAGCGCGCCATACCCCCAATGCTGAGGACACCCCGGATAAGCTGGGGTGAGAGGTCGCCGGGAGCTGCGTCCGCAGCTTCCGTCTACGAAGCTGGAGCCGCCATGTCAGCACCCGCCCCCGTACGTCCGAGTGGATCCGCGCCCGTCACGCGCGCAGGTCACCGCAGCCGGTTCTCATCCGTGGCTGCCAAATACATCATGGCCATTACCGGCCTGATGTTCTCGGCCTATGTCCTGGTCCACATGATCGGCAACCTCAAGGTCTATCAGGGCCCCGAGGCCTTCAACTCCTACGCCCACTGGCTGCGCAACGCGTTTTATCCCGTGCTCCCCTACGAGGGTTTGCTCTGGATCCTACGCGTAGTGCTGGTGGTCAGCGTGATCGCGCACATCGTGTGCGCGCTCATCCTGAAATCCCGGGCTCGGCGGGCTCGCGGCGGTGCCCGGGCGCCCAGCATTCGAGCACGCCGCGGCCTGGGCCTTTCCGTGTTCGCCGGTCGTTCCATGCTGGTCACCGGCGTGGTGTTGCTGTTGTTCGTGATCTTCCACGTCCTGGACCTCACCACCGGCACCTCCCCCGCCGCCCCGGACGGTTTCCAGGCGGCCACGCACGAGACGTCCCACGCGTATTCCAACCTGGTGGACTCGTTCAGCCGTTGGCCGGCCTCCCTGATTTACATCGTGGCCATGCTCGCCCTGGCCCTGCACCTGCTCCACGGCCTGGTCAGCTCGGTGTACGACATGGGTGCCGGTGTGGGATCCAAGGCACGCAACATTTTGTCCGCCGTGGCCCTGCTGGTGGCTCTGGTGGTCGCCCTGGGCAACATCACCATTCCCGTGGCTGTTCTGACAGGACTGATTTCATGAGCTCCCCGTTGACCGAACGCGCATCCGAGCCCCTGGACGGCCACATCCCCGAGGGCGATCCGGCCACGGCGTGGGCCCGCAGGAAACTCGACTACAAGCTGGTCAGCCCGCTCAACCGGCGCAAGTTCCGCGTGATCGTGGTGGGTACGGGACTGGCCGGGGCAGGATGTGCTGCCGCGCTCGGGGAGCTGGGGTACGACGTCGTCGTCTATACCTTCCACGACGCCGCCCGCCGCGCCCACTCGGTGGCCGCCCAGGGTGGCATCAACGCGGCCCGCGCGAAGAAAGTGGACAACGATTCGCTCGAGCGGTTCGTCAAGGACACCGTGAAAGGCGGGGATTTCCGCGGGCGGGAGGCGGACTGCTTCCGACTGGGCCAGGAATCCGTGCGCGTGATCAACCACATGGACGCGATCGCCGTGCCGTTCGCTCGTGAATACGGCGGCGAGCTGCGCACCCGCTCGTTCGGTGGTGTTCAGGTCTCGCGCACCTATTACACGCGCGGGCAGACCGGGCAGCAGCTTCAGGTGGCGGCGTCCAGGGCGCTGCAACGCCAGGTGAGCACAGGCACCGTGAGCCTGCGGACGCACCGCGAAATGCTGGATCTGGTCGTCAAGGACGGCCGCGCGCAGGGCGTGGTGTGCCGCAATCTGTACACCGGCGAGATCGAGGCGGAGACCGCGCACGCCGTGGTGCTGTGCACGGGCGGGTACGGCAACGTGTATTTCCGCTCGACGCTCGCGCACAATTCCAACGTGACCGCGGCGTGGCGGGCGCACAAGCGCGGAGCGTACTTTGCCTCGCCCTCCTTCATTCAATTCCACCCGACCGCCCTGCCGGTGAGCTCGCATTGGCAGTCCAAGACCACGCTGATGAGTGAGTCGCTGCGCAACGACGGGCGGATCTGGGTTCCGGCAAGGGCCGGTGACGATCGCCCGCCCAACGAGATTCCGGAAGACGAGCGCGACTACTACTTGGAGCGCAAGTACCCGGCGTACGGCAACTTGTCCCCGCGAGACATCTCCTCCCGAGCGGCGCGCGAACAGATCGAGGCGGGGCACGGCGTGGGCCCGCTCAAGAACAGCGTGTACCTGGATTTCCGCGATGCCCTCGCACGGCTGGGCAAGCCGACTATCGAGGAACGCTACGGGAACCTGTTCTCCATGTATTTCGACGCAACCGGCGAGGACCCCTACAGCCAACCCATGCGCATCGCACCGGGCGCGCACTTCGCGATGGGTGGGCTGTGGAGCGACTACGACATGATGACGTCGGTGCCCGGCCTGTTCGTGGGCGGTGAGGCCGGATGGGGCTACCACGGTGCCAACCGACTGGGTGCCAACTCGCTGCTCTCGGCGTGCGTGGACGGCTGGTTCACCTTGCCGTTCTCGGTGCCCAACTTCCTGGCTTCGCATCTTGGAACCGCCCCGCTTTCCATTGACGACGACGCCGTGCGCGCCACGGTCGAGGACGTCAAGGCCCGCACGGAGCAGCTGCTTTCCATCGGCGGCACGCACGGTGCGGACTATTTCCACCGGAAGCTCGGGGACCTTTTGTACACCGGTTGTGGTGTGTCCCGGACCGTTACTGGACTGGAAACTGCGTTGGCCGAGATCCGTTCCCTGCGTTCGGAGTTTTGGCGAGATCTGCGCGTTCCCGGGACCGGACGGCAACTCAACCAGGAACTCGAGCGTGCCGGGCGAGTGGCCGACTATTTGGAGATGGCCGAACTCATGTGTGTAGATGCACTGGACCGCGATGAGTCCTGCGGGGCGCACTTCCGCGAAGACCACCAGACCGAGGGCGGCGAGGCTCAGCGTGACGATGAGAACTGGGCGTTCGTGTCCGCGTGGGAGCACGTGCCCGGCACTCCTGAGCACCCCGGGGCACCCATTCGACATGCGGAACCACTGTCGTTCGAGGCAGTTCCGTTGCAGACCAGGAACTACAAGTGATGTCCGCCCATGAACGCTTCCGATTCGCGTTGTCCAGCAGCATGCGAGGAGACCGACTGTGAAACTGACCATTGATGTGTGGCGGCAAGCCTCCGACGAAACCGACGGCAGATTCGTCTCGTACACGGTGGACGACGCCGCGGCGGAGATGTCCCTGCCGGAGCTGCTGGATCGACTCAATTCGCAACTGGTCGAGGAGGGTGAAGACCCCATTGCCTTCGACACGGACTGTCGCGAGGGAATTTGCGGCACGTGTGGCATCACGGTGGACGGGATTCCGCACGGTCCGGAGCCGCACACGCCCATGTGCCGTCAGCACCTGAGGTCCTTCTCGGACGGTGCGCATATTCGGATGGAACCGTTCAGGTCCTCTGCGTTCCCGGTGGTGCGCGATCTAGTGGTGGACCGTTCCGCGATGGACCGGGTGGTTGCATCGGGTGGATTCGTGTCCGTTGACGCGGGCACCGCACCGGATGCGGACACCCGCCAGATCCCCTTCGACATGGCCGAGCGGGCTCTGGATTTCTCCGCGTGCATCGGCTGCGGCGCGTGCATTGCGGCGTGCCCGAACGGATCTTCACACCTGTTCACCGGTTCACTGCTGACCCACCTGGCCACGCTCCCCCAAGGCAAGCCGGAGCGTGGACGGCGTGCGCGTGGGGTGGTGGAATCCGCCGAAGAAGAGTTCGGCCCGTGCTCGGTCTATGGCGAATGCGCGGAGGTCTGCCCGGCAGGCATCCCGCTGTCAGCTATCAGTGCCGTGAACCGGGAGGCCGCCCGAGCTGCCGTGCGGCGGAATCGCGATGACTGACTATTGCGCTTAGGCAGCTGAACAAGTGGAAAGTTTGTCTCCGCGGCCCAGTCCGAGTGATCAGACCGCCGGGCTCAAGGCCAGCTTCAGGGCGATCGCCAGCATGACCACACCCACCATGATGTCCACGATGCGCCAGGTCAGCGGGGTATTCAAGACCCGGGACAGTGCCTTGGCACCAGCTCCCAGCGCGATGAACCAGATGACGGACCCCGTAATGGCTCCGGCGGAAAAGACCCAGCGTTGATCGCCCTGCTGATTGGCAAGGTTGCCCAGCATGATCACGGTGTCCAGGTACACGTGGGGGTTCAGCCAGGTCAGGGCCAGCGTTGTGAGCACCACGGATTTGAGGGAGCCGCCACCTTCCTCAGCTGCCTGCAGACCCTGCGGTTTCATGGCCGAGCGGAACGATTGAATCGCGAAGCCCACCAGATAGATCACGCCACCCCAGCGGAAGATCTCGAGCAACCACGGCACGCGTTCAATCAGGAACCCGATCCCGGCAGTTCCCACGGAGATCAGGAACACGTCCGAGGCGATGCAGATGAGCACCACGGCCCACACGTGCTGACGTCGGATGCCCTGCCGCAGAACGAACGCGTTCTGGGCACCAATCGCCACGATGAGGGCCAGCCCGGTCAGCATGCCGGGGATGAAGACGGAAGTCACTCGACCAAACTAGACCCTGCCCGTGACCACCGAAAACCCACCGCGGCGCGCATCGTCACAAACGGCTGAATGGCCATCAGACCAATCAGTGACGTTACCTTCCTTGCATCCGCACCACATCGGCAGTCTGCGCAGTTATACTTTCCGACGAAACAATTTCTCGGAAGGTGCGCGTGCGTCGTCGGCGTGGGTGCCCGAACGGGAGAACGACGAGAGGACGCTAGATGACTGAGACCGCAACCGCTGATCTGACCGTGGCCATCGACCAGGACGCCGTGGATCGCTTGTTCTGCGATGCCCGCACCGCGAGCCACTTCACGGACGCCCCCGTGACCGATGAGCAGAAGCGCACCATCTACGAGCTCACCAAGATGGGCCCCACCGCGTTCAACTCCCAGCCCATGCGCATCACCTGGGTCGAGTCCCCGGAGGCCCGCGAGCGCCTGGTCAAGCACATGAGCCGCGGCAACCAGGAGAAGACCCGCAACACTCCGCTGACCGCCATCCTGTCCTACGACGAGAACTGGCACGAGCACTTCCCCGAGTTCCTGCCTGCCGCCCCGCAGATGAAGAGTATGTACGACGAGAACGACGACATGCGCATCACTAGCGGTAAGGCCAACTCCCACATCCAGGTGGGTTACTTCATCATTGCCGCTCGCACTGCAGGTCTGGCCGCCGGACCCATGACCGGTTTCAACCCGGCCGGCGTGGACGAGGAGTTCTTCGAGGGCACCGGCAAGCACTCCATCGTGGTCGTCAACCTGGGCACCCCGGTTGAGCCCGAGTACGCACGTAACCCGCGCTTCGACGCCGAGGACGTTACCGAGACCATCTGATTCTCAGTACGCAGAAAACGAGCCGGACCCGCCATTGAGGCGGGTCCGGCTCGCTTTGTCTTCGGGGCAGACCTAGGGCTGAGTCCAGATCAGTCCCGACGAACTCCCGGACGGGGCTGGTGCTCCCCCGTCATGCCGCCGCGCGGGCTGGCGAGTTTCTCGAGAACGGGCATGGCGGCGTCGAGCGCGGCCAGCTCCTTGTCGTCCAACCGCGCGAGAACCTTGGCAACCACCTCGTTGCGGTGGCGGTCTTCGGCCGCGATCACGTTGTGGCCGCGGCGCGTGAGCTTCACGAGAACCGCGCGAGCATCGGCGGGGTCTGGCTGACGCTCCACCAGTCCGGACTTCATGAGGCGGTCGACGCTCTGCGTTGCGGTAGGGGTACGGACTCCGAGGTTCGCTGCAATAGTCGTCATGCGGACCCCGCCGTCTGTCAACATGGACATGAGGCTGATCTGCTGACTCGTGAGTTCTCGTGTGTTGTCCATCCGCCGGAGGAAGAACACTCCGTGACGAAGCGCCGTTCGTAGTTTCTCGGCACTTTCAAGGGGCGCACGACCCAGGGACTGGCTCTCAACATCGGGAGTCTTATCCATAGTTAGTTAAACTAACTTATTCTGCGGAAACTAGCAACTTCTCACTGGTCAGGTTGCGGGCTAGATTGTGGCCATGACCTCGCACAGCACGTGCTATTTCGACACCTTCATCACCGTCTCCCCGGATAGCGCCGCCACCGCGGGCCAACCGTTCACGGTCAAAGCGGCTATGCGGTCCAAGAAGCGCTGAGTGAGGAAAGTGCAGGCAGGCAGTCTCGTGGGAGGGAAATGCTGAAATCGGCGAGGATTCCAGCACTTCCCTCCCCTAAGACTCGCTGACTGCAGTTGCCTCACATCAGACTCAAGGGTTCGGCGAATCGCGGTGGAGGTGGCGGTCTGACTTACAGAATCTGCGCCAGCCGCTTCACACCTTCCCGGATGCGCACGGGCGAGACACCGGAGAACGCGAGCCGCACGGCGTCGGAGGGACGTCCGTCCGAGTAGCACGCGGAACCCGGCACCAGAACGACTCCCTGCTCGATCGCGTCCCGCAGCAGATCGTCCTTCTCCGCCAACCCGGGCACCTTGACCCACGTGAAGAAGCCACCGGTCGGCTCGGTCCAGTCGGCACGCTCGGGCATGAACTCCTCCAGCGCTGTTTTCATGGCCTCCCACCTCTCCCGGTAGAACTCCACGGCCCGGCCCAGTGCTGGTTCCCACTGCTCCGACCCGACCCACGCGGTGACCAGCGACTGCGCCAGATTGGACGGGTGGATCACCACGGATTCGGCGGCGATCTGCAGCCGCCCCCTGACTTCCGGGGGTGCCACGAGCCATCCCACGCGCAGCCCCGGGGCAAAGATCTTCGAGAAGCTGCCCAGGTGAATTACGTGTTCCGGGTCCATGCCGTGCATCGATGGCAGCGGTCCGGAGCGGTCGAAGGACAACAGGGCGTAAGGATCGTCCTCCACGATCATCACGTCGCGTTCGGCGCAGACACGCACCAATTCACGACGTCGCTCGGTCGGCATGGTCACGCCGGTCGGGTTCTGGAAGCTCGGGATCACGTACACGAACGGAACCCGTTTGCCCTCCGCAGCCAGCTCGTCCAACGCGGTGGCCACGTGCTCGGGATCCAGTCCGTGGTCGTCGAGCTCCACATGCCGGACGTCCACCTCGTACGCGCCGAAGACTCCCAGCGCGCCCACATAGGTGGGACCTTCCGCGAGGATCACGTCACCGGGATTGCAGAACAGCTTGGTCACCAGATCCAGCCCGGCCTGCGATCCCGTGGTCGGAAGCACGTCAGCGGCGGTGATGTCCGAACCACCCCGGGACATGAGGTGCACGACCAGGTCTCGCAGCGGCGTCGTCCCCGCGCCGGAACCGTACTGCAGAATTTCCCCGGCCCGTTCGGCCAACAGGGAGGAAGCCAGCGCGCCGATGTCCCCGCCCGGCAACACGGACAGATCGGGATTGCCGCCTGCCAGTGAGACCACGGACGGGTCCATAGCGGTTTCAAAGACGGCGCGCACCGGCGAAGGCCGGAACTCCGCCGCGCGTGATGCGAATTCCATGGTCACTCCCCCTCGCCGTAGCGTGCGCCGGAGATGCCGTACGCGGGGCCGTCCGGAGCGGCGTCGGGACCCAGGCTGATGAGCGTGATCAACTCGTAGACCACGTGAGCAGCGGCGATGCCGGTGATCTCGGCGTGATCGTACGCGGGGGCGACCTCCACGACGTCGCACGCGACCACGTCCAGACCGCGCAAGCCACGCAGGATCTCGAGGACCTCGCGGCTGGTCATGCCACCCGCCTCGGGAGTACCGGTGCCAGGTGCGTGGGCGGGATCCAGGACGTCGATGTCCAAGGACACGTAGAGCGGGCGGTCGCCCACGCGCTCGCGCAGGGCCTGGACCACGGCGTCCACACCGGAGCGCATGACGTCCGCGGAGGAGACGATCTCGAAACCGAAGGACGAATCATCCTCCAAGTCCTTGGTGCCGTAAAGGGGACCGCGGGTTCCCACGTGCATGACGGCGTCCGTGTCGATAATGCCCTCTTCGAACGCGCGGCGGAACGGCGTGCCGTGCGTGAACTCTGCACCGAAGTAGGTGTCCCACGTGTCCAGGTGCGCGTCGAAGTGCAACAGCGCGATCTTGCCGTGCCGCGAATGCGCGGCACGCATCAGGGGTAGCGCAATGGTGTGATCGCCGCCGATGGCCACGATCTTGGTGTCCGAACCCATCAACTCGAGCGCGCCGGTTTCAATGGCCGAAATGGCGTCCTTGATGTCGAACGGGTTGCCGACCAGGTCGCCGGCATCCGCGACCTGCAGGCGCGCGAACGGCGAGTGGTTCTGAGCCGGATTGTAGGGGCGCAGCAGCCGCGAGGATTCGCGCACGTGATTCGGCCCAAAGCGCGCGCCGGAACGGTACGACACTCCGGAATCGAACGGGATTCCCACCACGGCAATGTCCGTGTGATCGACCTGGTCCGTGCGCGGTAGTCGGGCGAACGTGGCAGGCCCCACCCACCGCGGAGTGAGCGCCGCATTGACCGGCCCCACGCGTTTTTGCCCGTCAGCCGTGGTTTCCACGATGCGTTCCGGTTCCACGGATTCTCCCTTCTTCCCGAGGATCGCTCGGGACACCACACGCTCCGGGGGCAACCAGGATGTGGTCGGCTCGGAGACCCGGCAGTGATATTTTTTGTGACCTAGTGCATAAACCCTATGCCCTGTACCCGTTTCGCGAGATCAACCCCTCACGCAACAGCTGCCCCCGCCATCTCTCGAGGAGAACCCCTTCATGAATGTGCTTGTCATCGTGCTGTACCTGGTGGCCATGGTGGTCATCGGCCTGTGGGCGGCACGCCGAGCCAAGACGGCCACGGACTATCGCGTGGCCGGCCGTCGACTCGGCCCCGGTCTGTACACCTCCACCATGGCGGCGGTCGTTCTGGGTGGCGCGTCCACCGTGGGCGGCGTGGGTCTGGGCTACCAGTACGGCATTTCGGGCATGTGGCTCGTGGTCGCGATCGCCACAGGCTTGGCGGCGCTGAGTCTCTTCTTCGCGGGACGCATCCAGTCGCTCAAGGTCTTCACGGTCTCGCAGATGCTGCAGTTGCGCTACGGCGACCGCGGCGGTGCGAGCGCCTCGTCATTCGTGATGCTCGCGTACACGCTCATGATTTCCGTGACGTCCACGGCCGCGTACGCCTCAATCTTCTCGGTGCTCTTCCCCATTTCCCGCCCCTGGGCCATCCTGCTGGGCGGTGCCGTGGTGATCGCCTACTCCGTGCTGGGCGGCATGTGGTCGATCACCCTGACCGACCTGATGCAGTTCGTGTTCATGACCATCGGCATGTTCCTGATCCTGCTGCCGTTCTCACTCTCCGCCGCCGGCGGCATCAACGGGCTGACCGAACGCCTGGACGCCACCTACTTCGACTGGGGTTCCATGGGCTTCCAGGCGATCATCACGCAATTCGTGGTCTACGGATTTGGCATGCTGATCGGCCAGGACATCTGGCAGCGCGTGTTCACCGCCCGCTCCCCGCAGGTCGCGCGCTGGGCCGGCCTGGGCGCGGCCGCCTACGTTGCGCTGTACGGCGTGGCGGGTGCGCTGATCGGCACCGCCGCGGCGGCCGTACTGCCCAACCTGTCCGTTCCGGAAGAGGCGTTCGCCGCCATGGCACAGATGCACGTCCCCGCCGGCCTGGGCGGTGTGGTGCTCGCTGCCGGCGTGGCGGCCATGATGTCCACGGCCTCCGGCGCAATGATCGCGGCCTCCACAGTGGCTCGCGTTGACGTGATCCCCACCCTCAAGGGCCTGTTCGGAGCTTCTCATGACGACGTCGCTCGCGCCCGCTCCGAGGACGCCTCCGTCTTCAAGGACCGCGTCTACGTGGTGGTCGTGGGACTGCTGGTCACGTTCATCTCCATGCTCGTCCCATCCACCGTGGTGGCCCTGACCATTGCGTACAACGTGCTGGTCGGTGGCCTGTTGGTCGCCATCCTGGGCGGTCTGATCTGGAAGCGCGGCACCGCCATCGGTGCCGCGCTCTCCATGGCCGTGGGCTCTCTGGTCACCCTGGTGTCGATGGCGGTCTTCGGCGTGCTCGCCAACGCCCCCATCTACCTGGGCCTGTTGTCCTCCGCGCTCGTGTACGTGGTGGTGTCGCTGCTGACCAAGCGCACCTCGGCCGAGATTTCCACGGAGTGGTCGGAACGGATCAAGGAGGCCAAGTCTTGAGCGAAAACCCAGGCAACCAGGCGACGTCGTACCCCCAACGCACCGTGGCCCGAGCGGTCCTCGAGACCCTGCGCGGCTACGGGATCGACACCGTGTTCGGCATTCCCGGCACCCATTCTCTTGAGTTCTACCGGCCGCTGCGCGAGCTGGGAATCCGAGCGATCACCACGCGGCACGAGCAGGGCGCATCTTACGGCGCGGACGGCTGGTCGCAGGTGCGCGGGTTGCCCGGCGTGGTCATCACGACCTCCGGGCCGGGGCTGCTGAACTCGCTGTCCGGCGCGGCCACCGCGTACGCCGAATCGCGCCCCATGATCCTGCTGTCACCCCGCCGCCCGGTGGGTCAGGACTTCCGGGACATCGGTTCGCTGCACGAGACCAAGAACCCGTCCGCCGCGGTCAACGCGATCGTGGGTCAGTCCCGCCGTGTGACGTCCGGGACCGAGGCCGTGACCATGATTCACGACGCCATGCGCGACTTCGCCCATTCCCGCCCCCGGCCCATCCACATCGAGATTCCGCTGGACATCCTCGAGGGCCCGGCGGACGTGCCTGCGTCCGCGACGGCCCCGCGTCCCCTGGGAGCGCCCCAGCCTGCACCGGCGTCCGACGTCGCCGCGGCGGCTGCTGCTCTCGCCGCAGCTTCTCGTCCGGTCGTCCTGGCCGGTGGTGGCTCGTTGGCCGCGGGTTCTCAGTTGTTGGAACTGGCCGAGCTACTCGAAGCTCCCGTCATCACCACGACCAACGGCAAGGGCGCGATTCCGGAGAAGCACCGGTTGTCCCTGGGCGCGGATCTGAGGTTGACCACGGCACATTCATTCCTGCGCACCGCCGACGCGCTCTTGGTCATCGGCTCCAAGGTGGGCGAGGCCGAGCTGTGGGGCGGCGACATCACACCCCAGGGGCCGATCATCCGCGTGGACATCATGCGCGACCAAATGCTGTGCAACCTCACGCCGGACATCGAGGTACCGGGCAACTCGGCCGCCGTGGTGGCGCAGCTACTGGAGGCCTTGCGTGCGGACGATGGGAGCGACGTCGGCGATCGAGAGGCACCGGACCTACGCGAAGTCTTCGACGCCATGGACAACGAGGGGCGCCAGTGGGCGCCCGACCTGGCCGCGCTCAACGAAACCATCATGGACGTGGTCCCGGACAACACGATCATGGCCGGCGACTCGTCCCAGGTGACGTACATGGGATCCACCACGTTCTTCCGCGCACCCACCCCGCACTCGCTGCTTTACATGGGCACGTACGCGACGCTGGGCTACGGCTTGCCCGCGGCGATCGGCGCCAAGTTAGCCGCACCGGACCGCCCGGTGGTGTGTCTACTGGGCGACGGCGCCCTGATGTTCAGCATCCAAGAACTCATGACCGCCGTGGAACTCGAGCTGGACCTGCCGATCATCTGCGTGGACAACGGCGGGTACGGCGAAATCCGACAGGGCATGGTCGACCGTGACATCGACCCGCTGGCCGTGGACCTCAAGCAGCCGGACTGGGTGCAGCTCGCGGAATCCTTCGGCGCGACCGGGTTGTCCGCGACCATGGACAGCCTGGCTTCCACCGTGGAACAGGCGCTGAGCATCTCCGGGCCGAGCCTGGTGCACCTGCGGATCTGAGGCCGGGCCCGGGGCGCAGCCTGGTCGACGTTACGACCACCTGCCAACACTGCCCGCAAACTGATTGACGTTAACGCCTTGGAACCCGGAAATCCGGGTCCCAAGGTCGATCAGATTGCGAGGTGGCGCACGCAAGGGTCGTAACGTCGATCAGCGTGCGACCGCGAGGTTCTGGCGGCTCCCTATGCCGCAGACGCCCCCAGGTATCCGTTGGGATCCAGAACGAACTTGGTGGCCGCGCCGTGGTCGAACTCGGCGTAGCCCTTGGGCGCGTCCTCTAGCGGAATCGCCTTGGCGTTGACCGCCTTGGCGATGTGGATGCGGTCGTACAGGATGGCCATCATCAGCTGACGGTTGTACTTCATGACCGGACACTGACCAGTGGTGAAGGCCAGGGACTTCGCCCACCCGGTGCCCAACGACAGTGACAGGGAGCCCTTCTGCGCGGCTTCGTCGATACCGCCCGGATCGCCGGTGACGTAGAGCCCCGGGATACCGAGTTCACCACCGGCCCGGGTGATCTCCATGAGGGAGTTGAGCACGGTTGCGGGCGCCTCTTCAGCATCCTTGCCGTGGCCCTTCGCCTCGAAACCGACAGCGTCAATGGCACAGTCCACCTCGGGCACGCCCAGGATCTGCTCGATCTGATCCTGCGGGTCGCCTTCCGTGAGATTGATCGTTTCGCACCCGAAGCTGCGCGCCTGCGCCAGGCGGTCATCGTTCATGTCAGCCACGATGACCACGGCCGCACCGAGCAGCAACGCCGACGCCGCCGCGGCCAGTCCCACGGGTCCCGCGCCGGCGATGTAGACCGTGGAACCAACCGTCACTCCGGAGGTCACGGCACCGTGAAACCCGGTGGGCAGAATGTCCGAGAGCATGGTCAGGTCCAGGATTTTCTCAAGGGCTTGCTCCGGGTCCGGGAACTTCAACAGATTCCAGTCCGCATAGGGCACCAGCACGAACTGCGCTTGACCACCTACCCAGCCACCCATGTCGACATACCCGTAGGCGGAACCGGGGCGATCCGGATTCACATTGAGGCAGATGCCGGTTTTGCGTTCCTTACAGTTGCGGCACCGACCGCAGGAAATGTTGAACGGGACGGAGCAGATGTCGCCGACTTTGATGAATTCGACGTCCGGCCCCACTTCAATGACTTCACCGGTGATTTCGTGGCCCAGGACCAAATCCTGAGGCGCCGTGGTTCGACCGCGCACCATGTGCTGATCGGAACCACAAATGTTGGTGGCGATGGTTTTCAGAATGACTCCGTGGGGGACTTTGCGCCCCACGTTGGCCGGATTCACACCCGGACCATCCTTGAGTTCGAACTCCGGATAAGGAGTGTCGATGACTTGAACTTTCCCTGGACCTTCGTAAGCAACGGCTCGATTGTCGGCCATGACGGATCATCCTCCTGATGAGCTACGCATGTGCTTCTAAGTGACTTGGATCACATAAGGTCCACTTCATGCTAGCAGTCACGTCCGCGGTCCCGGCGGCCTCATGCAAACGTATTGAGGCATCGCTCCTAGTTGGGTAACACTTGACGAATTTGCCTTCACAAACGCGAACAGTGCAGACAAAGGCATGGATGTCGGTCATGGTTAATTCATGAACCGTCCGTTCACATCCATCCTTGAGAAGATTCTCAACTTCCGCAGTAGCTATCCCGAGGCATTCCTGGTCTTCCAACAGCACCCGGAGTCTTCGGACGCTCCACTCGTGGCGGTGACCCGCACCGAGTTCGATGCGCGCTCCATCGAAAAGCAACAACTCTCTGTTCGTCCCACGTACCGCGTCATGTGGGAACGATTCACCGTTCCGGACGCGCCCGCCGTGGGGGACGGCGATCAGCTCTTCATCGTGTTCGAGGGCAAACGGACTCGCCACTCCCACGTCTCCGCGGATCGCAATCCGGCACCCCTGGGAGTCTTCGCCACAGAGAAGGCTGCCCGTGAGGTCAAGGGAGCCAAGTACCTCCGCACAGTGACAGTCGGCTGGCAAGACCTCAGCGTATGGGACCACCTGGACTGATCATGTAAATCGCAGGAACACTTGCTATTCATGAACCATGTCCACGGACGCTGAGCACTTCGACATCCTGATCATCGGTGCAGGTCTGAGCGGAATCGGTGCTGCGTGCAAACTCCGGCAGGAGCATCCGCACAAGACCATCGGCATCCTGGAATCCCGTGATGCCACCGGCGGCACGTGGGATCTGTTCCGCTACCCGGGGGTGCGTGCGGATTCGGATCTGTACACCTTCGGGTACGAGTTCCGACCGTGGACCGGACCGCAGTCCATTGCCGAAGGCCCCGCCATCCTGCAATACATCCGCGACACCGCTCACGAATACGGCGTGAACGAGCTGATCCGCTTCAACCAGCGCATGGTCGCTGCCGACTGGTCCTCCGAACACAGTCACTGGTGCGTCACCGCGGAACGCACCGCCCGGGCGGCGCCCACGCAAGGTGACAGTGCGGCGTCGTCGGCGAGTAATGAACCGAGCGGGACGGGCAAGTATCGGGAGGTCACCGCAACGTGGCTGTTCAATGCGACCGGTTACTACCGCTATGACCAGCCGAACGAACCCGACATCACGGGACTGAGGCAGTTCGGCGGCACCGTGATCCACCCGCAGCTGTGGCCCCAGGACACGGAGGTGACGGGCAAGAACGTGGTGATCATCGGCAGCGGCGCCACCGCCGTCACCCTGCTTCCGTCGCTTGTGGAGCGGGGCGCGAACGTGACCATGGTGCAGCGCACGCCCAGCTACATCATTCCCGTCCCCAAGGAGAATCAGCTGGCCAAAGCGCTCAAGCCGAGACTCGGTGAGGAGCGGACCTCGCATCTGGCGCGCGCGGTGGCCACGCGCCAGCAGCGGTTCCTGTGGAAGACCAGCAAGATCGCGCCGCACCTAGTCAAGGGCGCAATTGCTGCGGTCAACAAGTCGCAATTGCCCGACGACGTCTCCGTGAAGGAACACTTCAACCCGCCCTATAAACCGTGGGATCAGCGCGTGTGCGTGGCACCGGGCGGGGATTTCTACCGCGCCCTCAAGTCCGAGGCGGGACACGTGGTCACGGGCACCATAGACGAAATCACCGAGACCGGCGTGCGCATGGAGAGCGGTGAGGACATCTCCGCGGACATCCTGATCACCGCCACGGGATTCAACGTGTTGTTGTTCGGTGGGGCCCGCTTCAGCTTGGACGGCGTACCCGCGGACCTCACCGAGAAAATCGCCTACCGCGGGGTGATGCTGAGCGACATGCCCAATTTCGCGTTCGCGATCGGGTACACCAACGCGTCCTGGACGCTCAAAATCGGTTTGCTCGTGGATTGGTTCTCGCGCTTGCTCGCACACATGGACGGAATTGGCGCCGCCTCCGTGCGACCGCTCGCGCCGGAGGGCCTCAAGACCAAACCACTACTCGACTTCGACGCCGGGTACGTCCAACGCGCCCTGGACGGCCTCCCCAAGCAAGGCACCCGCAGCCCATGGCTCATGTCCATGAGCTATCTGGCGGACCGTCGCGAACTTCGGTCACGGCCCGTGGTCGACGAGTTCTTGCGGTTCGACGACGCCGCCGCCCCCGTTCTCCAGGAACTGCCCACCTTGCTCGCGGGGCCGGGAGATTCGGGCGCGGAGGAAATCACTGATCTCGGTGACGGCCGCACCATGTGCGTTCGCATCGATGGGCCCGTGGACGGCCCCGCGGTCATCATGATCACCGGCCTGGCCTTCGACCTCACCGCGTGGCCCATCTCGTTCGTGAAGTCCCTGGTCACAGAGGGGTTCCGCGTGGTGCGCATCGACAACCGGGACGAGGGCAGGTCCTTCCGTGCCACCTCCAAGGCGCCCTCCGCGCGACAGTTGCTGAGCGGCGACCTCCCCGAAGACCAGTACACCGTGGAGGACATGAGCGAAGACGTCGCGGACACCATGCGAGCGCTGAACATCGAGCGAGCGGACCTGATCGGTTTCTCCCTGGGCGGGATGATCGCGCAATCCTTGGCCGCTCATCATCCGCAGCTGGTGCGCCGGCTCGTCTCCATTTGTTCAACCACCGGCGATCCCGAAGTCGGCACCACCGCGACCTCCACCGCCGCGATGCTGATGCTCCCCGGAGCGCCCAATCGTTCCGTGTACATCAGGGGCCGCACGATCATCGGACGGCACCTGGCGGGGCCGGGGTACCCCATCGATGAAGCCTACGAGGCCCAGTTGGCCGCGGCCCACTGGGATCGATCGCTCAACCCGCACGGCGAATCGGCGGCCATGCGGCGTCAGATCGGAGCGATCCGTGCGTCAGGAAACCGTGCGGAGGTGCTCTCGGACATCACCGCGCCCACACTGGTGATTCACGGTGACAAGGACAAGATCGTGCGCCCTGATGGCGGGCCCGCGACCGCGGAGGCCATTCCGGATGCCACGTTCATCGAGATCCCCGGCATGGGTCATCAGTTGCATCCCGCGCTGATGCCCACCCTGCTCGGGTACGTCAACGAACACCTCGTGGCCCCGGCACAACGCCCCACTTCATGATGACCAGGCACACCACGGATCCCGCAGCACCCCAGAGCACCAGGGCCGGAGTCAACAGAGTGACGATCTCCAGCAGCGGCGGGACCACCGCGCAAATCAACCCGACGAGGACGGCCAGCGGTGTCAGCCGTAGCTTGCCCCACGGCTTGGCCGAAGCTCGCTCCACTCGGAGCAACGCCGTGGCCACGACCAGCACGGCCACCCAGCACAACACAGCGAGCGGGATCCGCAACAACCACCACTGCGCTGAACCGGGAACCGGATCGTAACCGCCCGCGAAGAACCACGCGGCCATCACCAGGATGATCACCGGCAGGTGCCACAGGTAAATGGTCATGGCACGGGTTCCCACCACATACGTGACCGCCTGAGCGGGCCGCCAGTGCATGAGTCGGTTGAGGGCCGGGGTGAACACCTGCAGCAGGCACGCTTGGGCCAGCCCCAACAACACCATGCACACCGTGGGCGGGTTCAGGTTGGTGAGCATGTCCGGGGCATAACGCCCTGAGAACACGCACACGGCCAGCAGCGCGTAGCAAGCGGCGACGATCAGGAGCAGCGTGAGCGTGCCGCGGGTCGCAAACCATCCGTCCGCCCGGAAGAACCCGAGTTGCTGAATGAGCGGCCACACGAACAGCATGTTCAGCAGCCCCCACCACTGCTGATCCGTGGCCATCCGCAAGAGATCCACTGCGACCATGCACGAGAGCAAGAACCAGCACCACACCCAGCCCATGCGTTCGTGCAATTCCAAGAAGGCGGGCGCCAGCGCTTGCGCGATCAGATACGCCGCCAAGAACCACAGGGACATTCCCATGCCGGACAGCGCGAACGTCACGAGCTCTTCGCCTACCCCGAGCGCCAAGGCCGCCATGGCGCTGATCGCGAAGACCAGCCACAGCACGGCCGCCGGTTGCATGAGTCGCAGCGTGCGTTCCCGCACGTATTCCGCCGGTGCGGCTCCCCTGGCTCGACGCCGCCGCAGCGCCCCCGCCGTGGCTACGCCGCCCACCACGAAGAACAGCGGCATGACCTGCAGGATCCACGTGGCCCACCAGTACCAGGCCTGTTCCTCGGGGACCAGCACGGAAACGAGTTCGTCGGTGTCCGGATCCGCAGTGAGAGTGACCATGAGCAAATGAATGAACACCACCGCGATCACGCATCCCACGCGTGCAGCGTCCGAGGCGAGGTCACGGTCCGCGAGCGCCACGGAGCCATTGGCCCGGGTGGGGGCGGAGTGGGTCTGAACGCCGTCGCTCATGAGCATCAGTGTATGCAGGTACACACGTGTGTTGGAGGAAGCCGCGCGTTGGTGGAGTGAGATGACGCCGCCCGCTTCGACTTCACTGGCCGCCTCCAACGCGAGCCCGAACGCCGGAGGTGGGGAAAACCCCACCCCGACTCGGTGGCTAGCTCTGGCGCGGAAAACAGGGGCAGAACCGTAGCGTTATGGACATGACCACTCCAGACCCGCGCCCGACTCCACCGTGGGAACCCACGGAAGCGATTCCGGCAGACACGCAGCACACCCGCCCCTTGCCGCCGCACGGAACTCCGCAGCCGCCACAGCCGCCGCAGTCTCCGGCTCCTTCACGCGGCTCTTCTACCGTCTCCCAGGACTCCGTACGCGAGTGGAGCACCTTCTCTCCCAAGACCATGTTCTTCGGAGCCACGGACCTGGTCATTGACGCACTACTGAACTTCTTCTGGATCATCGTGATCGGCACCCTGATCTTCACGGGTGTCGCCATGATCCCCGCGGTGGGTCTGGGCCTGCTGGTCCTGGCCGGAACCGTGTACGTGATCTGGGCGGCGGTGTGGCTGGAACGGCGGCGCTCGGCGTCGTCGTTCGGCCTGGACCTGCGTGACCCGCAGCGGCGCCGCACGCCGCGCACGGACTGGGTGCGCGTTCCCCACCAACTGTGGTTGGACGCGACCGACAGCTCCATGTGGCTGGGTTTCCTGCACCTGATCCTCACGTTCATCCTGGGTGCGCTGGCCGTGTTCTCGCTCGTGACCATTGGCGCGGGCATCGTGGGCGCGTTCTCGCCGCTGTTCGCTCCGGAGAACTCCATTGCGCAGCGCTTCTTCACCCCGGTTCAGGGGTGGCCCGAATGGACCGGCGTGCTGGCAAGCATTCTGGGCCTCCTGATCGGCGTAGTCCTACTGGCCCTGCTCACCCTGGCCCACCGCGGCCTGTCCGCTACCCTGCTGCGGATGAGCGAGTCGGCAGCTCTCCGCCGCGAGGCCGCCGAGGCTCGCCGCCAGGTCGAATACGCGACCGAGGCCCGCGAATCCGCGGTCCGCGGCGCCCACACCGAACGCTCCCGCATCGAACGCGACCTGCACGACGGCGTTCAGCCCCAGCTGGTGTCGGTGGCCATGAACCTCTCGATGGCCAAGTCGCGCATCGACACCGACCCCGCCTACGCCAAGGAACTCGTGAGCGAGGCGCACGGAACCACCAAGGCCGCTATCACGGAGCTCCGCCGCCTGGCGCGCGGTTTCCACCCGGCGGTTCTGGAGGATCGCGGGCTCGACGCCGCCATCTCCGCGGTTGCCGCTCAGGCCCCGTTCCCGGTCAACGTGAACGTGAACGTCCCCCGACTGACGCCCGAGACCGAGGCCGCCGTGTACTTCGCGGTCTCCGAGTCCCTCACCAATGCCATCAAGCACTCCGGTGCCCGCACCGCTGACGTGGCCGTCTCCATCCAGGACGGTGACATCCCAGGCACCTCCACCGTGGTGGCGGGAATCCGCGACTACGGCCGCGGCGGCGCACGGGTGGTACCCGGTGGTGGCCTGTCCGGCATCGAAGACCGGATCCGCTCCGCGGGCGGCCAGTTCTTCTTGAACTCCCCCACGGGTGGGCCCTCCGAGGTCATCGTGCAGCTCCCGCTGAACACACCGGCTCGCACCGGCACCAGCGCCAACGCCAACCAACCGGACCGTCACGACTCCGACAGCAACGAGTCCGACCGCAACGTGCGGTCGGGCAGCCGGGCCGCGAGCGACGTCGTCGAAAATCAAGGAGCGTGACCCCGTGCGTATCGTGATCGCCGAAGACGCCGTGCTGCTGCGAGCCGGCCTGGTCCGTCTCCTCACCGACGCCGGCCACCAAGTGGTCGCCGAAACCGACACCGCCGAGGGTCTCGTGAAGGCCGTGGAGGAACACCGGCCGGACTTTGCGCTGGTGGACGTGCGGCTCCCACCGTCCTTCACGGACGAGGGCATTCGCGCCGCGGTCCTCATCCGCTCCGCGCACCCGCAGGTGGCCGTGCTCGTGCTCTCCCAGTACGTGGAGGAGCGTTACGCGTCCGAGCTGATTGCCTCGCGCCGCGAAGGCCTGGGTTATCTACTCAAGGACCGTGTGGCGGACGTGGACCAATTCCTGGAATCCGTGCAGACCGTGGGCGAGGGCGGAACCGTCCTGGACCCCGAGGTGCTGACCCAGATTCTGGTGCGCTCCCGCCAGCGTGAGGACCTGGAACTGCTGTCGCCCCGCGAGCGCGAGGTCCTTGGGCTGATGGCGCAGGGCCTGTCCAACGCGTCCATCGCCACGAATCTGTACCTGACCGAATCGGCCGTGGAAAAGCACATCGGCTCGATCTTCACGAAGCTCGGGGTGACGTCAGCGTCCGGCAACCGCCGTGTGCTGGCCGTTCTCAAGTACCTGGGCTACCCGGACCACTCCCTTTAGGACACCGCCATGAGCACACATTTTCCTCCCTCCCAGCCCGACGGCGCTCCCCACGGATCGCCCGAACCCTCACCCCGGGTGCCTTACGATTCCTCGCGCGCTGCGGGACCGCACCCCACCAACCCGCCCATCAACCGAGGTCAGCGCCGCGGCTGGAACACAGCGACCGGCATCATCGGCGGATTGGGTGCGCTGACCCTGTTGGTGGGCGGCGCGGGTGCCGCAACAGCCGCGGTGATGACCCAGGAACGCACCGACACCTGGACCGCTTCCTCCGAGGCCTCGAAGATCGTGGTGGATTCGGACAGCGCCAACGTTCGCGTCCTCACGAGTCCCACGGTCGAGAACGTTGAGGTCAAGTGGCAGGAATTCGGCTGGGGCCTGGGCGACCAGCGTGCGCCCCAGGAATCCGACGGCGTGATCCGCGTGGACGCAGCCGAGCAGACCTCGCGGTGGAACAGCGCCATCAACAACATCGAGATCACGGTGCCGGAGAGTGACACTGACACCTCCCTCGACCTCACCGCGGAACACGGGCTGGTGCATGTGACCGGTGCGTTCGATGAGATCACCGCCACGTCCAAGTTCGGCTCCGTGAGTGCGGATTCCGTCAAGGCCTCAGTGATTGACGCCCGAACCACCAACGGTCAGGTGCTGCTGGACGGCATCGAGGTCAGCGACCGGTTGGACGCCCACACCCGCAACGGCTTCACCTCGGTGCGGGCAACCGGCGAGGCACCGAAGCAGAGCTCAGTGACTGCCGAGTCCGGGGTCTACGAGCTCAAGCTGCCCACCGCCGACTACTGGTACCCGGCCAGCTCCCAGCAGGGCTTCGACGACCCGCGCTCCCCGGAGACGGTCACCCCCGATCGCAGGCAGTGGAACGATTCGTTTGACTCGCGCTTCGACAACGACGCCGCTCCTTCGCCTTCCGTGAGCCCGTCGGCTTCCGCGAGCGCGTCGCCGAGCGCCGGGGCCTCGAGCAAGGCCAGCGCGGCGCCGTCGAACTCCGCGCGTGACGAGAACGGAATCGCAACCGCCTGGACCAGCCAGGACGCCTGTGAAACCGCGCCCGATGGCCGTCCGTGCTTGTTCGTTGCGGGTGAGCCGGCGAGCGCGCAAGACAGCGCGGACATGCGCTACTGGCGCGAAGAGTGGAGCTCCGCCTACGACGAGGCCATGTCGGAGAACCCCTGGGAGTTCCGGAACAACTAGCTCGTTACCGTCAGCACCCCGCACGGCCAGCGGGCCCGTTCCTCCAGGTGAGGTGCGGGCCCGCTTTCACGTCGTATTGACTCAGGCCATACGCTGGTTCCCGTGAGTCCATCGCGCATCCTCAAAGCCCGCATCGCCGTGTCGCTGCTGTTCCTGACCAACGGTGCGATTTACGCGAACCTGCTGCCGCGGCTTCCGGAGATCAAGGACATGTTCGAGCTGACCAACGCGATGTACGGGCTGGTGCTGATCGCGCTGCCCATCGGTGGTGTGGTGGCGGGGCCGTTACCCGCGCCGATCATCCGACGCTTCGGAACCGCCCGAGCTGCCGCCGTGGGATCCGTACTCCTGGCGGGTTCAGTGTTTTTTGCGGCCTCCATTCCACACGTGGCGGTGTTCTTCGTGGGGCTGCTGCTGGCGGGTGCGTTGGACGCCGTTGTCGACACCGCTCAAAATGCCCAGGGTCTGCGGGTGCAACGTTTGGCCGGAGTCTCGATCATCAACTCGATGCACGCCCTGTGGAGTGTGGGTGCCGTGCTGGGCGGGCTCATGGGCACCGCGGCGATCGCGCTGCACTTACCGCTGCCTTTGCACCTGGCGCTCAGCGGCGTCCTGTTCGCGGCGGTGGCCCTGGGTGCCATGCGGTTCTCCCTCCCGGACAGTCACGAAGTTCCCGCGGAGGTCATGACGGATACCGCTGGTGTGCCCATCATCCCCGCGGGTGCGGGCAAGGCGCTGCTGGCGCTCGTGCCTTTCGCTGTGATTGCGATGTCCGGGGTGCTGGTCGAAGACATCGGCAACAACTGGGGTGCCGTGTATCTTCGAGACACTCTGGACGCTCCGGTGACCGTGATGGGTTTCGCCTACGTGGTGATGGTGAGTGCGCAGTTCATCGGACGGCTGCTGGGCGACCGGATGATCAATGCCTTCGGGGAAGTGAACATCACGCGCTTCGGTGGTGCCCTGATCTTCCTGGGCATGGGCACCGTGATCATCGCGGCCAACGTTCCCATGGCCCTGGTGGGCTTCGGCCTGGCCGGTTTCGGTTGCGCGACCCTGGTGCCCAGCGCCTACGCCGCGGCAGACCGCGCTCCCGGGCTCAAACCCGGAACCGGACTCACCCTGGTCAGCTGGAGCATGCGCGTGATCTTCCTGATCTCGCCTCCGCTGGTGGGTGCTCTGGCGGACTCCGTGGGGTTGCGACTGGCCATCCTCTTCGTGCCTCTTATGGGCCTGTTGGCGATCGTCTTCGCCCGGTCGTTGCGGATCCGCGGCAGGGGCCGCTAGCTCCCCGCCGCTAGTCCGCTCTCCCCACCGCGCCTCCAGCCTCTAGCCTCCAGCCACCAGCCACCAGCCACCAGCCACCAGCATGAGTTAAGGTTCCCTATTACGTTTTCGGAGGCGAAATTCGGTAATACGGAACCTTAAAACTTCACCAATGTCCAGACACAGTTCCGTCACGGAGGTCCTGAGAGACAGGGGAACCGCAGCCTGTGGATAACGAAATCCGCGTCGGCGGGTATTCGCGTAGGTTCCAGGCATGAAACGTGTTCCCGCTCTTGACCTGGGTGAGCGTCCAGTGGTGAAGTCTTTCGCCGACTGGGGTCGCCGGAATGAGCAGCTCATTCGAGACCCCACCATGCAATTGCTCGCCAGAGGGGTCTGGGCGCAAAGTTCCGAGCCGTTGTCTCCCCTCCAGAGAGCGGCGCTTCTGCAGCAGCACCTGCGGACGCGCGATAACCATCTGCGTGTCACCGGACTGAACGCACTCGAACTCTTGGATCTGCCCATCGGGGAAACACAGAGCTGGGTCAATCCGCTGCTGGGCCACCGGGCGGGAGAGAGGGAGTCTGAGTTTGAGACGGCAAAGTTGACTCCCCATCTGTCGTGGCACGGAACCCGCGTTCGGACTTTCGCCGGTCAGCTTCGGATGACCAAGTCCCGCGGTCTCAGCCGTTATTACGGCCCTTGGGGATGTTTTGTCGCGCATCCGGTCGAGGCTCTGGTCGTGGCGGCTCCCTATCTGTCGGTGTGGAGACTCATTGCGTGTGTTGACGCTTTACTGTCACGCAGAATCGTTGTCGATGAAAAAGTGACCCTGCGAGACTTCACCGCGGACGTGATCGAGGATGCACTCGAGTTGTTCCCACCCACTTCGCCGTCGGTACGTCGCGTCCGCGCCGCTCTTCGAGCTGCATACGACCAGGTGTGGTCACCCAACGAAACGCTCACCCGGCTCATCGCGCTACGCCACGGGTTCCCACCACCCAGGACGAACTATCATGTGACGCCGCAAGGACGACATTTCTACATCGATCTGGCCTGGCCCGATTCAATGACCGCGATCGAGTACAACGGGGAAGTCCACTACAAGAAGCGATCTCATTACGAGGACGAAAACTACCGGATCCAGCTCATCCGCGATTCCGGCTGGGACGTGCAAGTGCTTGTCTGGCGCGATCTTTGGGAGCCCGAGCGGCGTCGAACATGGCTCAACTTTCTGGCCAGGAACCTGGGCCCGCCTACGCGAAAGTTTTAAGGTTCCCTATCCCCGATTTTCGTGCCCGAAAAGGGAATAGGGAACCATAAATCCACTACGTGGGTCGGTCAGGCCGATCAGCTGAGCGTGCCAGTCGGGTGGGTCAGCGAGCCGGTGATGAGGCGGGGTCCACGTAGGTGGGGACCTTAGCGAGCATCGTCTGCAACTTGGTGAGTTCCACTGTGGCCGCGTCCGTGAGCTTCTTGTCCTTCGGGGCGGCTGCGGCCTTCTCGACCGCCTCCTGCGTTGCAGTCAGCTGGGCCGTGAACTTCGGATCCTGCTGATCCACCTTGACAGTGACCAATTGCTGCGACAACAACGGCAGCTGAGCGTTTAACTGCGAACCCGTGCCGAACTGCTGCTCCGGAGTCAGCCTTAGCTGCTGATTCACGAACACCTGAGTGCGCTGCTGAAGCTGCTCGAGTGTGGTGAGCGTGGTGATATCTGCTTCGTACGGGTTGACCGTGGGCTTTGCGGGCTTGTCGTTTGACGGAGTATCGCCCTTGGGGTCTTCCGGCGGGGTTCCCGGTTCGACCGGCGCACCGGGGACGGCCGGCTTGGTGGTCTCGGGCTTCGGAGCCTTCGGCGGATCGGCCGGTTGGGTCGGTTCTGCAGGCTTAGTGGGTTCGACCGGCGCCGGCTTCTTCGTGTCAGTAGGCGTCGGCTGCGGCTTGGGCTTGCCAGTGTCAGTAGGCGTCGGCTGAGGCTTCGGCTTGCCGGTGTTGGCGGGAGCGGGCTTGACCGGGTCGCCCGTTGACGCAGGTTCGCTGGGCTCGGAGGTCGTGGCAGGCTGACTCGGCTTCGGCTTCTTGGTCGCGTCGGGCTTCTTACCGTTGTCCTTTTCAGCCGTGTTCGACGACGCGCCGGAGCCGCTTCCCTGCGACGGACCGCCGCTCGGGCGGGACTTCGTGGCATCGGAGGTAGCGCCGGACGGGCTGCCCGCGTTCACCCGACCCTCGGCGTCGTCGTTGGAGCTGGAGGAGCTCCGAGACGGGCTGGGCTGAGCGGAACGGGACTCAGTCGAGGGAGACTGCGAGCCGCCACTCTGATCGGGTCGTGCGGAATGGGATTGAGTGGCCGAATCCCCCGGTTCACGTGACTGACTCGGCTGTGCCTCTGCCGCGCGCCGCTCCGCGACCGGACCAGGCTCAGCACCAGCACCGTCGCCGGAACCGGCACCCGCGCCGTCGCCATCGCCGGAATCAGAGACAGATGACTCTGCCGGCACATCCTCCGCCGGAGCCGTTTCCCGGCTCAGCGCGATGATTCGTTCCTGCTCATCCTCGGGGACATCGGACATGGGGCCGTTGTCGGTGCCGGGTACGGAACCGTTGTCGGTGGTGGCCTGATCGGTCTGGGCCTGATCTTCCAGGGAATACTTGGGTCGGGAGGCGGGGATGATGCCTTCTCCGGTCTCCCAATCGAAGGACTGTGCGTCCACTGCCTTACCCTCGACCCAGGTCTCGAAGTGCAGGTGCGGGCCGGTCACCCGCAGGCCGGTCTGACCAATGGTGCCGAGCTGCTCGGATGCCTTCAAAGGGTCGCCCACCTGAACCATCACGTCTTTGAGGTGGTTGTAAGTGGTCTTCACTCCGTCCGCATGGGAAACCTCAACGCGGTTACCACCCCATTCGTCCCAGAACACCGCGGTGACGGTGCCTTCCAGGGCAGCGACGACCGGGGTGCCCTCAGAGGTGGAGATGTCCGTGCCGTTGTGGAACTCGCGTTCCTTGGTGTCCGGGGCTACGCGCCAGCCGAACTGACCGCCGTCCAGCACCGTGGGCGGCTGGGCAGGGGCAATGATCGTGTTGAAAGGAAGTTCGCCCTCGAACGTGGCGGGGGCCCGTTTGGCAGGAGCCACCGACGACGGCGCGGAACCGGTTCCGCGGTCGGACACGTTATGCACCTGGCTGGCCACGTAATCCTGGGGGGTGTCCTGAACGTCCGAAATGAGTGCGTCATCGGGCACGGCGGCAAACAAGGAGGGCCGGGATTCGCCCTGTTCATCGGCCTGGGGCTGGCCGAACGTACCGCGATCTTGCGGGTTTTCGGACGACTCGCCCGAGGACTCGTTGGCGTACGCGGATTCCCACGGTGCCGGCGCTGAGCCGTTGCTCAGCGCAACGCTGACCGCCACCAAGGCAGAGAACGAAGCGAAAGCGGTCAAGGCCATGGATGGGCGCTTGGCCGCCGTGTGACGTGCACGTGAACGAGCCATAATCAGTTGTAATCTCCCCAGATTCTTGACCTCGATGACGTTTGCCCTCGACACCGATAGTCAGTACAGCAATCCTAGATGAATCCAGGGTTGATAAACAGTGTCGCCTTGCCCACTTAACCGCTTAATTCCGCGACATTTCAGTACTTTCCGTGCCAGGTGTCCTGCACCAGCCCGCGAACGTACGCAGCCTGGCCGAGGTGCTGTGCGGCGTCGTCGATCGTGGAGACGATCCGCACCCCGCGCGTGACGGGCGGATCCCAGGATTCGTCGATGATTTCGTCCAAGTCCGCGTCACTCAGGAGACGCAGATAGTCGACCGTTGCCGCGGTGACGGAGTCCAGATAACCCTGCAGCAGATCTGGGTCGGTCACGTGGACGCGCGCGACGTCCTCCGGGGTGTCACCGAAGCCGAAATCGTCCGCGCCCCGGTCCAGCTCGAACTTCCGCTCCCAACCCTGCGCGGTCCAGACCTGCTCTGCCCCGAAAAGGTGAGCGATCTGCATATCCTGCTGCCGAGCGGCATGCCAGATCAGCCAGGCAATCGAGTTGTGTTTACCCTCCGGCATGCAATTGAGCACGTCATCCGTGATGCCGTCCAGTACCTCGCCTCCCACCTGCGCGGGTCGCTGCGCCGCATCCACCAACAGTTCGTTCGCGCTCATAATTCGCTGCCTTTCCCTCGACGTTTCCGCTGGTCACTTTACGACGACGCCGCTCGCCCCGTAAGGGGTTTCGGTCCCGTGACAGTCGGGGCAGGTCGGCCGGACCCAACGAATCCAGATCAGTTGAACTCGATGCGGTCCGTGGGCAGGGGTTCGTGGAATCGGACCTTTCGGTCCGCGCGAAGGACCCGGAAGATCACGACAGCGACCAGTACCATCGCAATGCCTCCCACCAGGCTGCTGCCCTGCATGCCGTAGGAGAAAGCCGCGGTCGCGCTTTCCATGACGCTTTCCGCCCACGGTCCGCTCTGGGCCACCTCCACGGCGCCGCCCAAGGTCTGGTGAGCGGCGTCGGCCTGCTCGGGGTTGAGTGCCTGGGGAAGGTCCAAGCGCGATTGGTAGAAAGCTGTGGTCAGACCGCCGAGCACGGCGGTGCCCAGAACGGCGCCCACTTCGTAGCCGGTTTCGGACACGGCCGATGCCGCACCACTCTTGGACTCGGGTACCGAAGACACGACCAGGTCGGTCGACAGCGTGGTGGCCAGTCCGCCACCGGCGCTCATGGCTGCAAAGCCCACCAACACTGGAACCGCAGAGCTTTGCTGATCGGTGAAGGCCACGATCATGAAACCGCCCGCGATCAGCAACAGTCCCGCGACGATCGCCGCGCGAACACCGAACCTCACGGCCAGTTTCGCGGCAGCCATACCGGTCACGATGGCCAGCAACAGCCCGGGAACCATCAACAGACCCGCGGTCATGGGGTCCTTACCGCCCACCAGCTGAAGGTGCTGGGTCAGGAAGAACAGGAAACCGAACAGCGCGATGCTGGCCATCACATTGACGGTGAGACCACCGGAGAAGCGCGAACTGCGGAAGAACCGGAGGTCGAGCATCGGGTAGTTCTTGGCCACCTGGCGGCGGGCGAACAGCAGTCCGCTGAGCACACCGAACGCCATGATCAACAGCCCCTGCAGTACGGAACCGCCGGTGGCCATGGACTTGATGGCGTAGACGACCGGGGCCATGGCGAGGATGGCGAGAACGATGGACAGCGGGTCCACCGGCCCCGGGTTGGGGTCACGGGATTCCGGCAGCAGCAAAGGCCCCGCGACCAAGAACGCCACGAGAACCGGAATGGCCAGCAGGAACACCGAGCCCCACCAGAAGTGATTCAGCAGGAAGCCACCGGCAATGGGGCCCAGGGCGGCACCCGCGCTGAAGCCGGCGGTCCAGATCGCAATGGCCAGGCGTCGTTGGTGGTCATCGCGGAACACAGTGCGCATCAAGGACAAAGTGGCCGGCAACAACATGGAACCGAACACGGCGATCCCCACACGGGCGGCCACCAACCACCCGGCGGTGGGCGCGAAGGCGGCCAAGGCAGAGATGACCCCGAAGCCCGTGGAACCAATCATGAGGATCTTGCGCCGTCCGATCCGGTCCCCCAGGCTGCCCATGGGAATCAAAAGGGCCGCCAGGATCAGCGGATACACATCCACGATCCACAACAGCTGCGAAGCCGTGGGGTGCAGGGCCCGGGAAATGGCCGGCAGCGCGAAGCTGAGTGCCGTGTTGTTCACGGATACCAGTAGCACCGGCAACATGAGGACGGCCAGAGCGCCCCACTCTCGGGCACCAGCTTTCTGTCGCTGATCGATCATGGTGGACACGATGAAGACCTCCTCGGTTCTCTGCTGCCGAATGTTCGACATTGATTCGCGAAAAGTACTTCGTCGTACTGCGCGGGCGGTGCCGTAGTCGGCACGGGCCATTTACTTACTGTACCGACTAGACGGTACAGTTAACAATGAAAGCGGGGCAATATTCCCCGGATCCGTTGGGGAGAGGTTTTGCTCACATGCCACGCAAACCACTGGCTCGGGACAAGCTGCTCGAGGCCTTCGAGCGCATCGTCCTCACGGACGGCGAGCGCGCCGCGACCCTCGACGCCGTCGCCGCGGTCGCCGGGGTCTCCAAGGGCGGCCTGCTCTACCATTTCCCGCACCGGCAGGCCCTGGTGGACGCCATGCTGGTCAACCTCGAGTCACTCGCGACCGAGGACCTCGAGCGTCTAACCGCCTCGCCCCGGGGTGCCGCGCGCGAGTTCCTCGCCACCTCGCTCTACGAGGACAGCGCGCTGGACCGCGCCCTGATCGTCGCCTCTCGCCTCATCCAGGCCGGCGACGACGCCGCTCGCGCCGCCTATGCGCGCATCGAGAAAAACTGGTTGGCCGCGGTCCTTGAGGATGTTGGCGACCCCGTAGTCGCTACTGCAGTGGTGTGCATGGGCGATGGGCTGTATCAGCAGGCGTCCATGGGTCTGCTGCCGGAGAGCTCGGCGGAGAAACAGAAGACGCTCGAGCAACTGATGGCCGCGCTGGAGCGCTTGACTGCGTAACTGCCTGGCCCCACGGACATATCTGGCACAGGATTGCGCCTGAACCCCCTCGTTCGCAGCAACCCCGTGCCAATAATGTTCGCGGCCGTGACTCGCTGCCTGAGATGTAGGGCCGCTCGCCCGCCACCCCTCCGGCGGGTCAGTGGCGCGGCCGACTCACTCCGCGGTGTCGGGACCCAGTAGGTCCAGGATCAGCTGGACCTCCAGGGCCGTACCGATGGCCAGGCAGTCCTCCCGCACGTTGAACTTGGGATGGTGGTTCTGGAAGGGGAAGCCCTGCTCCGCGTCGCCGCCGCCCAGGATGATGAAGCAGCCCGGCACCTCGTTGGCGAAGGCCGAAAAGTCTTCGGAGCCGGAGGAGATCTCGCCCTCCCAGGCGTTGTCGTCCCCGGCCACCTTCTTGGCGGACTCGAGCGCCTGGGCGGCCAGAGCGGCGTCGTTGTAGACGATGTCGTAGGCGTCCACCCACTCGTACTCGACCGAGGCGCCGTACGCGGCGCAGATGCCGTTGGTGAGTTCCTCGATGCGACGGAAGGCGAGGTCGGTGTCTTCGGCGGTGCGGGTGCGGACCGAGACGCCAATGGTCGCGCTGTCCGGAATCACGTTGGGTGCCTGACCCGCCTGGATCATGCCGGGGTTGATCACCATGAAATGCGAGGGGTCCACGCTGCGGGACACGATCGTGTTGAGCCCCACGACCACCTGTGCCGCGACGAGAACGGGATCAATACTGTTCTGCGGCATGGAACCGTGCGAGCCCTGGCCCTTGATGGTGATCCAACCGCCACCGGCCAGTGACGTCGCGGGGCCCGGGCGCACCTGAATGGTCCCCACGGGCGCGTTCATCACGTGCAGAGCGAAGATCCCGTCCAGGCCCTCCATGGCACCGGCCCTGACCATTTCCTGCGCGCCGCCGGGATTGAGTTCTTCCGCGTGCTGGAACACGAAGGTCACCGTGCCGCCGAACAGGTCCGTATTCTCGGACAGCACCTTGGCCGCGCCCAACTGCATCGCGGTGTGGGTGTCGTGACCGCAGGCGTGCATCACGCCGTCGACCGTGGATGAGAATTCCTCGCCGGTTTCCTCCTGAACGGGCAGCGCATCCATGTCCGCGCGAAGCCCGATGTTCTTGGCTGGACCCTGACCGGTGCCCTTGAGCACACCCAGCACGGAAGTCGGTGTGGGACGGGAGGTCTCAATGCCCATACCTTGGAGCAGGTCCTCGACCCACTGGGATGTGTTGACCTCCTTGAACGACAGCTCCGGATGGGCATGCATCTGACGCCGCCACTCGATGATCTGCTCGTTGGGAACCGTGAACGACAACTGGTCGTTGGGTCGAACTTCCATGATGAACCTCCTGGGCGCGCCATCGCGCCGCGTTGCCGTTAGCTTGCTCGGAATCTACTCAATCACCCTGGTGGCAACTTTCAAGTGGTCCTAGGCTCGGCAGTGCACGGGCGCGCCAAGCGCCCCACGTGAAAGAAGTACGGTTATGAGCACTCAACCCGCTGGTTCACCCACGTGGATCGACCTGGGAACCCACGACCTGGACGGTGCCGCAGCGTTCTACGGCGAAATGTTCGGCTGGAGTTTCGATGACCAGGGTGAAGACTTCGGCCACTACAACATGATCACCAACAATGGCGCCCCGGTGGGCGGCGCCATGAGCAGCCTGATGGGTCCGGAGGGTCCCACCGAGGAGCCCCAGAACCCCACCGCCTGGACCGTCTATCTGCACTCGGACGACATCGAATCGACCCTGAACAAGATCACGGAGCAGGGTGGCAAGATTTACTACCCCGCCATGCCCGTGGGCGAATTGGGCTCCATGGCGATCGTCGAGGATCCGTCAGGCGCCGCCTTTGGACTGTGGCAGCCCAATCAGTTCGACGGTTTCGAGTTCACGGGCAAGCACGGTTCGCCCGTGTGGTTCGAAGCCATGGTTAGCGATTTCGACGCCGCCCTGCCTTTCTACCGCGAGGCCCTCGGCTGGGATACGCACGCCATGGGCGGGGACGAGAACGAGGAGTTCCGATACGTGACCAACGGTGAGGACCGCGCTGCCACCGCCGGTTTGTGCGACGCCTCCCCGTGGGGCGATATGCCCTCCTACTGGCGCCTGTACATCGGCGTGGACAACACTGACGAGTCGCTGGAGAAGCTCAAGGAGCTCGGTGGCACCGTGCTGGACGGCCCCGAGGACTCACCTTTCGGCCGCCTGGCAACTGTCCAAGACCCCCAGGGGGCATCCTTCCAAATCATCCAGATACAGGAGTAGTGTGCTCCGCGGCGGTGCCGGTACACACGCTGCCGCCAACACCCCACCAGATGGGGAGCAGGGCCCGTCATCCGATGGTCGGTCGGATGACGGGCCCTTGTTCTTCGCGGCCAGTCACGGCCGGTCGCCGCCGGTCACAGCCGAGGACGAACCGGCTGAAATGAATCGGTGAGTCCGTTGCCGGCGAGAGACGAACCGGGGCGACGGGAGCGGCTAGTCCACCCGGGCCATACCCTCCACCGGAGAGACTCGGGTGGCCCGGCGCACCGGGGCGGCCGAGGCCAGCACCGCCACCACCACGGCGGCCAGGATGATCGCCAGGAAGCCGGCCCACGGAACCGTCAGTTCCACGGTCATGTCCTCGGTCACCAGGGACATCACGCCCAGTGTTCCGAAGGCCCAACCGATCACCAGGCCCACGATCGTGGCCACCAGTGAGATCACGAGTGCCTCGCGGCGGATCATGGCGGCCAACTGTCGGCGGGTCAGGCCCAGCGCCCGCAACAGGGAGTTCTCGCGGACGCGTTCGAGCACCGACAGGGACATGGTCGAGGCGATACCGAGCACGGACACGACCACCGCTGCGGCCAGCAGTCCCAGGGTGACCGCGAGCATCACTTCCAGGATGGATACGTAACTGGCCTTTTCTAGGAGCGCGCCCTGGAGATCGCCCGGGGTCACGTTCAGGATGCCGGCGACCTTTTCCTGCAACTGCGCGGCGGCAGACGTATTCAGGGACTGAACAGCGTCGATCTGGGCGACTGCACCGTCCGCGGCGGCCGGGTCGGTGGTCTTGACGCCCAGCACGCCGTCCAACTCCGAGATCTCACGAATCTGATCCGGGCTCACCTGTCCCGCCCCTGCGGGAACGGAGATGTCCACGGGACGTTGCTGATCCAGTTCGCTGAGCAGGTTGGCCCTGGCTACGTGTTGGCCGGTGAGTACGGTGGCCACCAGCAGCACGCCGATCAACAACGCGGTGGCTGTGGTTGCGGTGCGCGCCGGATAGCGGGCGGCGTTCACCGCGGCCAGGCGGGAGGGCTGGCCACCGGGAAGGATTCGTCCCACCCCCTGCACGAGCGGGGGTAGGTACAACCGCGCGGTCATCACTACGCCCAGGAAGCTCGCCAGACCGCCGGCGATGCCTAGAAGGGGTTCATGCACAGCCACCCCGAGTACCAGGGTCCCGGCGCCGGCCACGAGAATCAAGGCGCCCAGGACCACGCGAACGCGGGGAACGCCGTCGGCGGCACGAGAACCACGCAAGCCGTCCAGTGGCGAGGCCCCGTGGGCGCGGCGGGCGGGACCGAGCGAGGCAATCATGGTGAGCACGATGCCCGTGAGGAAACCCACCAGGAGGTCACGAGGAGCCACCGTCACGGTCACCACACTGATCAGACCGGATGCTTTCAGAACCACGGCGAGCCCCCAGACGACGGCCACGCCGATCAGGGCACCCACGATCCCCAGGACCAGTCCTTCGGTGAGCACCGAGCGACGCACCTGCTTGCTCGTGGCACCCACGCACCGCAGCAGTGCGAGTTCACGGGCACGCTGGGCGGTCAGCACCGAGAGCGTGTTGGTCACGACCAGCAGGGCGACCAGGATCGACAGCCCCGCGAAAGCCAGCAAGAACATGGTCAGAACGTTGGATCCTGCCGCGAGTTGATCGATGGTTTCTTCGGTCAACTGCTCGGGGGTAATCACCCGGAGCTCTGGCTGTTCCCCCTGACCGGCCGCCAGAATCCTGGCCACATCGGTGTTCAGTCCCTGGATTCGGGCGTCGTTAGCGGAACCATCCAGCGTGAGTTGGATTGCCTGCAACGGGCGGTCCCCCATCATCTGACCGGGCGAGAAACGGGTCAGGCCGTCGTTGGTGAGCCACAGGCTCGCGAACGCTCCCGTGGCCGAATTTTCGCTCAGGCCGCTCACCGAATATTTCTTGGCCGCCGACGGCGCTCCCACACCTTGGCCGGCCGCCTCACCGTCCCCAGCGGGTGCGCCGGCCAGTTCCTGGAGGGAAACGGTGTCCCCCACTCCCACCTTGAGCTTTTCCGCGAGGGACTCCGAAACCAGCGCCTGGTCAGCTGAGTTCGGAAAGGTTCCCTGCTCGATCTTTGCCGGGAGTAGCGACGGGTCATCCGGCAGGTTGGCCACCGGCGCGGCCGAACCGTCAGCGGCAACGGTGGAGGAGCTGGGGATGGCGATCGTCGAGTACTGGGCCCACACGGAGTCCACCCCGTCCACGCGGGAGATTTCATCAATCTGCTGGGGGGTGGCGCTGAAGCTGGAAGTCGCGTCTGTCTTGGTGGTGACTACGGCATCCGCGTTCTTGTATTGAGCCACCACATCATTGGTCATGCTGGCGGTCAGCGTGCTCGACAGGCCGAGTGCGGCAGTCATGAATCCGGCGGACACCGCCACCACAGCAAGAACCATCAGGTAGCGAGTCCACTGCAGGCGGAGTCTGGACAGGACGACGGCGCGCATCAGTGATCACCCGTCGCGGCGTCGTCGGCCTGGATGCGGCCGTCCCTGACCCGGACCACGCGGTCGGCGGCCTTGGCGACCTCGGGATCGTGCGTCACGATGACCACGGTCTGGTTGAACTCGTCCACGCTGCGGCGCAGCATGCCCAGGACCTCGTGGGAGGTGGTGCTGTCGAGAGCGCCGGTGGGTTCGTCCGCGATGATCACCGACGGTTCGGGAAACAGCGCACGCGCGATCGCCACGCGCTGTTGCTGACCTCCGGACATCTCGTCCGGTCGATGCTCCAACCGGGAGCGGATGCCCAGTGTGTCAGCCAGTGCCTCGAGCCGTTGCGCGTTGACCTTCTTGCCGGCGAGTGACAGGGGAAGTTCGATGTTCTGCCGCGCGGTGAGCGTGGGCACCAGGTTGAATGCTTGGAACACGAAACCCACGTGATCGCGGCGGAAGCGGGTGAGCTGATCGTCCGACAGGCCGGTGATGTCCTGGCCGCCCACCACGATGCGCGTGTTGGGGTCCTTGTCCGGAACGTCCAAGCCGGCCAAGCAGTGCACCAGGGTCGATTTACCCGATCCGGAGGGACCCATTACGGCCACCAGGGTGCCCGCGGGGATTTCAATGCTCACTCGGTCCAACGCCTTGACGGAGGCCTCACCGGTTCCGTAGGTGCGGGAGACGTTCGCGGCGACCACGGCCAGCGAGCGGTGTTGCTGGTGCTGGCCTTGCGTGTGCCGCGCAGAATTCTGGTCCGTGGGTGACGATGCGGTGGAGCCTGCCTGTGTCTGGCCGGTCGGCTGCTGGGTCTGCTGCCCCCACGGCAGGCCCTTCGAGTGCTGGGTTTCGGTGCGAGTCGTGTTCATGCTTCAACTCTGTCCAATTCAAGACACGAGCACATCGGGCGGGGGTACCGAACCCGCAGGTCATCCCCTCATCCTGGGGTCTGAGACAGCCGCGCCAAACCATGCTCGGGAATGAGAATTCAGCCTCGCAGCAGTCAGGAGACCGCGGACTTGATGTCTACGGACGTCACTCGGTCCACTTCGGTGAAGACATCCTGCGCTGTGCGCGCCGGCCAGTCTGTGGGTACGAGCGCCGCGGGAAGCATGGGGGTTCGCCGGGTGATCTCCAACCATTCCGTGTTCACCAACAACCGGCGGTGCAATGATGCGTTGTGGTCCATGACGAAGGGACTCCAGCGTTCGATGAACTCTTCGTAACCGCGCGAGATCTCGGCCAGATCGAAAGCTTCCCGCAGGATCTGGTCATGGGTCGTGGAACCGGCCGGAACACTGGTGAACGCACGGACGCACTCGCTGCCCTCGATGGCACTCACCAAGCGGTCCACGTCCAGGACACCCGGTGCGACCCACACGCCGTTCTGCAAGCGTCCAAACCCGCCCCATTCGAGCGCGGATTGCAATTGCCGCCGCAGATTTCTGGCCTTTTCGGGGAGCGAGTAGAACACATGGGTCCATTGACCGTCCCAATCCTGCATCAGCACATCCGGGTCGTGCACGCGCACGTATCCCTCCTGCAGAACCGGCATGCCTCGAGCGCCAATGGAGTACACCGTTTCCCGGCCCAGACGCTGCTTGGTCATGAACCCCTTCTTGGACATCCGAGCCAAGGTCATGCGGGTTGCGTCCTCGGAAACGCCCAGAGGTTTGAGTACTTCGATGATCCCCTTGGTCGTAAGCCACAAGTCCTCGACCGCCACGTACATGCCAAACAGCGCCATGATGGCGGTCTGCGCCGTGGGTCCTTCGAACTCCGGGAGGTCCGAGGGCGCGGTGTCAGTGCTCATGAAGTCCTTCTGGCAGCGGGGGCGGGCATTCCCGAGGACAGATGAACGCCCACGTTCGTGCGGAATCAAGCATATCCATTTCACGACTTTTGACAATTGATTGACTTAACGGACGATAGTTGTCTAACGTGATGCGCACCACAGATTGCGTCAGTCATGGCTCGATCCGCAGACCTTTTCCAGTTCCCGCTGCCGTGGCGCATTTGCCGCCTTCTAGGAGTTCACATGTCCGCAACAGTCACCCCTCAGCTGAACCAGCTGAGCGTGCAGGAAAAGCGCAAGGAAGCGCGCCGCGTGGTCCTGTCCAGCTACCTGGGCAGCACCATCGAGTTCTACGACTTCCTGCTGTACGCCACCGCCGCCGCACTGGTCTTCCCGCACGTCTTCTTCGCCGGCCTGGATCCGCTGGCCGCAACCGTTGCCTCCTACGGCACCTTTGCCGCGGGTTACATCGCCCGCCCTCTCGGTGGCGTCATCTTCGGTCACTTCGGCGATCGCCTGGGTCGTAAAAAGATGCTGATCCTGTCCATGCTGATCATGGGTGTGGCGTCCACGTTGATCGGCCTGATCCCGTCCGGTGCCGTCATCGGCTCGTGGGGCGCCATCATCCTGGTGACGCTGCGCCTCATGCAGGGCGTTGCCATCGGTGGCGAGTGGGGCGGTGCCGCGCTCATGGCCCTGGAGCACGCAGAGCCCAAGAAACGCGGATTCGCGGCGTCCTTCGTCAACGCCGGCGCACCGACCGGTTCCGCACTGGGCACCTTTGTCATGGGCCTCTTCGCCTCTCTCCCCGAAGATCAGTTCCTCTCGTGGGGTTGGCGCGTACCGTTCCTGCTTTCGGCCGCCCTGCTGATCGTGGGCCTCGTGATCCGCGCCAAGATCTCCGAGAGCCCCATTTTCGCCGCAGCCGTTGAGGCAGATGAGAACTCGCCTAAGAAGGCCGCTCTCCCCATTTGGAGTGTCATCCGCCGCCCCAAGAACTTGCTGCTGGTGATGTTCGGCGGTGCGGCCGGTTTCGCCCTGCAGGTGGTCATGGCCTCGTTCGCCGTGACCTACGCGGTGTCCCACGGTGCCGAGCGTCAGCCCGTCCTCTACGCGTTTGCCACCGCTTCACTGTTGTCCGTTGCCGTGGTGGTCGTGATGGGCAAGGTGTCCGACCGCTTGGGTCGCCGCCCGGTGATGTTGATCGGCATGGTTGCCTTCATCGCCCTGCTGCTCCCCATCTTCAACTGGCTTGCATCCTCCAACATCCTGTTGATCTTCTTCGCCTTCATGGTGGGCCTCACTTGCCACAGCACCATCTACGGTCCGCTGGCGGCGTTCATCTCCGAACAGTTCGGCACCGCGGCTCGCTACACCGGCGCCTCCGTGGGTTACCAGATGGCCACCCTGCTGGGTGCGGGCTTCACGCCCTCGATCCTGGCCACCCTGTACGGCGCCGACGGTCAGATCAGCCGCGTGCTGCTCTACCTGGGCATCCTCACGGCCATCAGTGGCATCGCCATCCTGCTGACCAAGGAGTCCAAGAACATCGACCTGCACACCTACGAGCACTAAACCCATAGCTCCACGAAACGCCCCGCGAATCTCGAATTTGCGGGGCGTTTCACATGAGCGTTTCAGGCGGCACCGTCAGGCAGTGACCACTCCGGTTTCGTAGGCAATCACCACGGCCTGCACCCGGTCGCGGGCACCCAGCTTGGCCAGGATGTGGGACACGTGCGTTTTCACGGTCGGCTCGGAGAGGAACAGTTCGGACATGATCTCCGCGTTGGACAGCCCCCGCCCCACGAGCTCGAAGACTTCTCGCTCGCGCGCGGTCAGCGATGCCAGTCGCGGGTTCTCCCACGGATTCGACGCCGCCGCGGGCACCTGCCCCGGGCTCGTTGCGTTCCCGGCCACCCCCGTAGGTGACGCATGCGCGGCGTCTGCGGGAGCGGCGTCGTCGTTGGAGGAATCGGCAATCAAATGGTCGAGCAAGCGACGCGTGGTGGAGGGCGCGATCACCGCATCCCCGCGGGCGACGGTGCGAATGGCTTCGAGCAACTCCTCGGGGCGAGCGTCCTTGAGGAGAAACCCGCTGGCCCCGGCACGAATGCCGTCCAGGGCGTATTCGTCCAGATCGAACGTTGTGAGCACGATGACCTTGGTCTGTGAGTGCGCCGCAAGGATGGCCTGAGTGGCCTCGATGCCGTTGAGCCGGGGCATGCGTACGTCCATGAGCACCACGTCCGGCACGCGGTCCGTCCCCAGAGCAGCCGCGACGAAGTCCACGGCTTCCTGACCGTCACCGGCCTCGCCAATGACCGTGAGATCCGGCTGGGAATCCACGAGCATGCGGAAACCGCCGCGCACGAGAGGTTGGTCGTCAACGATGAGCACTCGCGATGCGGCGGTGGGCTCTGCGGGGGTGGAACTCACGCGTCCTCCGTGGGGATGTCCGTGGGAATGGTGGCCTGAACGACGAATACGTCCGATCGAGTCGCGTGTGGACCCGCCGTCATCTCCCCACCGTACAGAGCCACACGCTCACGCAAGCCCTGCAACCCGTGACCGGCGCCCGGCGCGCGGGGTGAATCGTTACCCCCCGCGCCGTCATTGATGATTTCCACCCACGAAAAATCCGGGCGGTGCTCAATGGACACGCGCACGGACGAAGCCTGCCACGCGTGCTTCAGGACGTTGGTGAGCCCCTCTTGCACCACACGGTAGAGGCTCAGCTGCGCTCCGGTGCTGAGTGCGGGCGTGCCCTTCTCAGCGAACTGCACGGGGAGACCCGCGGCCTTCACCGACTGAACCAGCTCGGGAATGTCGCCGAGCTGCGGCACGGGTTTGGTCTCGGTCTCGTCATCGGTACGCAGCACGCCCAGCAATTTGCGCATCTCGGTCAACGACCCGCGTGCAGTTTCGGCGATCGTCTCCAGAGTCTGCGCGGCCACGTCCGGGTTCGACGCCGCCGCGTACCGCGCGCCGTCCGCCTGCGCAATCACCACGGACAGCGAGTGCGCGACCACATCGTGCATTTCCCGGGCGATGCGCGTGCGTTCATCCTGGGCGGCGATCCGTACTTCTTGCTCGCGCTCCACCTCGAGGCGGCGGGCCCGGTCCTCGAGTTGTTCACGACGGCGCCAGCGGTTTCGCGCCAAATCTCCCGCGAGGAACGCGACGATCACGAACAACGCACTCACCACGAAGAACATCAAGGACGCCAGCACCCATTCCAGGACCGTGCCGTCTTCGAAGAACACGAAGAACCATCTGCGGCACATGAGGGCGAACACCAAGCACCCCAACAGCGCGGCGATCAGGACCGTGCGTCGCTTCTTCTTGGACGCACGCACCGCCACCGTGTACATCAGGCACGGGACGGCCCACATGCAGAGCCCGATGGCGGCGACATTGAACAACACCAGCACGCCGAGGGCCAGAACCCCCACGGCGAAGGCCGTTGCCACGGGTGCCGCTCGCCGGAAGAACAACGGAAGTGCCACCACCGCGGCACACCAAAAACTCTTGCCTGCGTCCAGCGCTCCGGCAGTCATGAAGAACAGCGAAAAGATGATCCCACCACCCATCAGCAGGGCATTACTGAGGTGGGGGTGTTCTTCTGCCCAGCGCGCGAGCCGTACGTGGAGTGCCATCGATCCGAGGGTAGCGAGCTTTCGTGCCAAGGGTCGTCGTGCTCGAGTATGAGTGACTTGATGAAGGGCTCATTGAGCTTTCATCAGAATGCGTACTAAAGAGACATCCGCAACATACCTGCTAGTCACACCCATTCGTTACTGTTTCGTTACATTTTTGGCATGCGATTCAGATCCCAACATTCGCGTACTTCGCGCCGATCCCTGTCCATTGCCGGAACCATGACCGCCCTGCTCACGTTGGTGGCAACCACCATGCCCGCTCAGGCCGCTCCGGTTCCGACCACACCCACCGCGCCGACACCGCCCTCCGGCACCGCGCCGGCCTATCTGCACGGTTTCCAACAGCCACAGCAGCTGTGCCCCGGTGGCCAGCTCGTCGGCAAGGTCTCCGACGCCATCGTCGATCCCACCGTTGCGGTGGCCGGTGGCCGCGGCGAGTGCACGCTGGCCGATATGAAGGCCGCCAACCCCGGCACCACGTTCTACGCCTACATGAACCTGGGCGCCATGTCCGAGCGCAGTCCCGAGAACGGCGCCTTCCAACGCACGTGTGCGGACCCCTCGTCGGACGGCCGCAAGTTCGGCGTTATTCCCCGGAACTCCCGCGTGGCCACCAACTCGATGGGTATGGCCACCTACCCCGGTTGGAACTACTCGACCATTTCCAACCTCTCGAATGGGTACGCGGACGCGTGCGCAACCGCCGCGGCCAAGCTGCTCCAAGCGCCGTCGTTGCCCGGTCGTGTGACCAAGGCGCGCCCGGCCAAGTTCGACGGTGTGTTCTTCGACGACGTCGCGATGACCGCCGGACACGGCCAGGACATGGATTACGTGGGTAAGTGGGGTCCGTGGGCGGATGACAATGCTTACGCGCGCCGTGCAACCGCCGTGGTCGACAGCGTCAATCGCCAGCTGGACAACCGCCTCAAGCGCGATGTTCCCCTGGCCGTGAACCTCGGCATCTACCCTGAGAAGCCCTCCAACGTGGCCCGCGCCAATGAACTGGCGCGCACCGGTGCGGTGGACTTTGCGATGCGCGAGTTCAGCACGCAGGACCGCAATGGCTCTCCCCTGTCCACCGCATACCTGAGGAAGTCCGCGGACGTGAATCGCCAACTCACCGCCGCGGGCATGCCGATCCTGAACCATGACTACGCAGTCTCGAAGCGGGCCGTGGGTGCCGCAGGTTACGGCCAGGGCAAGGCCATCAACGGTGGCGCACAGTGCCTCAAGGCGGGAAATACCGCGGTGGCCAGGGCAGCCGATACTCGCCGCGAACGCGACTACCGGATGCTGCTGGGGCAGACCCTGCTGACCCGCGACTCGGGCGCGCGCGGCGTGAAGGCCGTGATCCCGCAGGTCGAGAACTGCCAGGACCAGATCGCTCGCAACACCGGCCTGGCCGAGAGGGTCACGGACCGCTCCGTGAACCCCAATGCCGCTGGCGTCCGTGAGCTGCGGGACGCCGTGAACAACGGGGTCTACGGAACGGGTGCGCGCTCCACCTCGAACCAGGTGCTCGTGCGCAAGCTGTCCAACAACCGCTACGTACTGGTGAACCCGACCAACACCCACCGCAGCGTGTCGCTCAACGGCAAGTCGTGGAGTGTGCCGGGCCGCTCAGCAGCTCTGGCGGGGTAATCCCTAGTTGAACCACTCGGTGGGCGGGCCTGCGTTCAGCAAGATCGTGAACAACAGGGCCACGAACACCACCAAGATCACGGCCGAGAGAATCGGCCAGCGCAGGATCACGGCCAGGAGCCGCTCGGCAGCAGTGCGAGCAGGTTCCTGGCCGTTCTGCGGTGCGCCACCGGCCGGAGCCACACGCCACTGCGACGACAGCAGACCCTTACGGTCCACGTGACGTTCGAAGGGAACCGTTGCGAACGGAACGGCCGCCAGGAGCAGGCCCAGAATTCCCTTGGGCGCAGGCCAGCGCTGATCCGTCCACACGACCACGGTGGACACGCAGTAGGACAGGAACACGAAGCCGTGGATGCTGCCTGCGATCCGCATGGTCCAGTCCGGTGCACCCAGTGCGTACTTGCCGATCATGGCCGCGATCAGCAACGCCCACGTGATCATCTCCGAGGTGGCCACCACGCGGTAGAGACCCCGGGGGCTCACGCGCGGCGTGTCGGTCGGAGACGTGCTGGTGTTCGGATTCGCGGCGTTGTTCACGCGCTCTCCGGATGCTGCTGAAGCTGACTGGCTGGGCATGTTTCTCCCTGGGATCACAGAACTGATGTCACACCATTATGGAAGTGCGGTTGCGGACGGGTCATCCACCGATCGATTGATTCGACTGCCCCGGTTGCTCGGATTGCTCTCGAGTGGCAGGTCAGTCCGCGACCGGCTTGCTCGTGGCATCTCGGACTTCACCCACGAGCTCCTCCAACACGTCCTCGAGGGCCACGATGTCAACCGACTCGTCCGTGGTGCGGGAATCCCTGGCGACCTCGCCCACCAGGGCGAAGTGAGCGCCGTCGGCCTGCATGGTGCGGGTGACCTTGCGCAACTTGTCCTGCGGGGCCACGCGCGCAAACCGACGGATCGATGCGGCCGGGATGGGTACGTGACGCATCTGCTCCGGCAATCCCAGAATGTCCTTGGTGTGGATGTAGCCCATGAGGCGCTCGTTCTGGTCCTGCACCGGGAATCGCGAGAAGCCGGTCTCCGCGCACATCAACTCGATACCCGCGGCGGTGATGTCGCTCGGAACGGTGCGCATGCCGCTCAGGGGCAGCGCGACATCCTTGGCGGTCATGTTCTCGAAGTTCAACGCGCCGGTGAGCAGTTGGATCTCGTCGTTGTCGAGCAGACCCTCGCGGCCGGATTCGGCCACGAACCCGCGAACTTCCTCGGACGTGAACGACGACGCGACCTCGTCCTTGGGCTCCACGCGGAAGAACCAACGAACCAGGTGGTTGGCCGTCTCGTTCATGATCCAGATAAACGGGCGGAACACCATGACGAACCCGTGCAGGATGGGCCCGAGCACCATGGCCGAGCGGCCCGGTACAGCAATCGCGATGTTCTTGGGAACCATCTCTCCCAGCACCATGTGCAGGAACGTCACGATCAACAGCGCGATCACCAGGGCAATCGGGTGCAGCAACGCTTCGGGCACACCGAAGTACTCGAGCGGTTGCTCGATGATGTGCGCGATCGCGGGCTCGCCCACGGCACCGATCAGCAGTGAACACGCGGTGATGCCGAGCTGGGTGGCCGCGAGCGCCGTCGACACGTTTTCAATGCCCTTGAGGGCATATTTAGCGGTCTTGGAGCCTGCCGCGGCCTTGGGTTCCAGCTGGTCGCGGCGGGCCGAGACCATGGCGAACTCACTGGCCACGAAGAATGCGTTGCCCGCGAGCAACAGGATGAGAACGATAATGGCGGTGCTGGTGGTCATCGCTGCTGCTCCTCTCGGGGATCCTCGACCGAGACGTCGTCATCGCGACGGAACGAGGGGTTGCCTTGCAGTCCGGCCTGCGCCGCCTGGAATTCCTCGGCGGTTTCGGGCTGCCGCGGTTCGCCACCCAGAGGATCATTCCTGCCCGCCGGGGGTTTCCACTCGGTGGAGGTTGTGGAGCCACCTTGCTCGTCCGGGTCGCCACCTTCACGGCGCACCAGGATCCGGTCCACGCGGTGCTGATCCATGCGGACCACTTCCAGATGGATGTTGGCCTTGGTGGGCAGGTCGTCCTCGTCACGGTGTGTGTGGTCGACAGCTTCCAAGGTCAGGGTGTCCCCCACGTGAGGCAGCCGGTCCAACTCTTCGGCCATGAGCCCGCCCAGGGTGTCCGACTCTTCACCTTCGGGCATGTCCAGCCGCAGCACGTCGCCGAGTTCGTCGGGGCGCAGCAGACCGGAAACCACCAGGCCGCCGTCACGGGTGCGCCGGAAGCGCTGGATCCGGGTGTCCTGCTCGTCATCGATCTCGCCCACGATTTCCTCGATGAGGTCCTCCAGGGTCACGATGCCGGCGGTGCCGCCGTATTCGTCCACCACGATGGCCATTTGCAGACCCTTGCCGCGCAGCTTGCGCATGAGGGGGTCCAGGGTCATGGACTCCGAGACGACATCCGCCGGGGCGGCAATATCGGCCACGCGCTTGGTCGAGCGCTCCTCGAACGGCACGGCCAAGGCGTGGGTGTAGTGCACGATCCCCACGATGTCGTCCACTGACTCACCCATCACGGGGAAACGGGAGTGACCGGTCTCCGCTGCGGTGAGCAGCATGTGCTCCACGGTGTCATCGGATTCTAAGAACGTCACTCGCGGGCGCGGGCGCATCACGTCAGCAGCGGTGCGCTCACCGAACTCGATGGAGCGGGCCACCAATTCGGCGGTTCCGGCTTCCAGGGTGCCTTCGCGGCCAGAGCGGTTCACCACGGCTGCCAGCTCGGCGGCGGTACGGGCGTTGGCCACTTCTTCCGTGGGTGTGAAGCCCAGGAAGCGCAACACGGCGTTCGCGGATCCGTTCAGGACCTTGACCAACCAGCCGAGCAGGACCATGAAGATTTTCTGCGGGTACACCACCACGTGGGTCACGCGCATCGGGTCCGCAATGGCCCAGTTCTTGGGGACCAGCTCACCGAACACCATCTGCGTGAAGGTTGCCACGATGAACGCGGCCGTGGTGGCGACACCGGTGGCCGCGGCGTCGGGCATACCGGCCCAGCCGAGACCACCACGTAAGAGCTCACCGATGCCGGGGCCGGTGATGAAACCGGCCATCAAACTCGTCACGGTAATACCCAATTGGGCACCGGAAAGGTTGGTCGACGTCTTCTTGAGGCTGCGTTCGATGACGACGGCGCGCTTGTCACCTTCCGCTTCGGCGCGCTGAACCGCTTGCCGATCGACGGTGAGGAACGAGAACTCCACGGCCACGAACAATGCGTTGGCCAGAACCAAGAGAAGGAAAACGAGAAGGAGGAACCAGGCTGTCAGCACCAGCCCACCTCACTCGACATGGGTGCTGCAATGCAGCGCGGGCTGGGGGCTGTGCCGGATCGGGGAAGAGGACTGAGCCTCTTCGGACTGTCCGACTCCTTGTCATCGGCGGAGGCGGGTACACCGAAGTACGCCGCGTGCCGGGAGAGTTGAGATGTCACGGAGAAAAGAATACAGAAACTCGCCGAACCATGCCGAGTGACGTTGGTCAAGTGGGTGAGGCGGGGGCGGCCTCGGGGGATGGGGCATGGTGTAGGGGGCCAGCCATGGGGCTTGGAACCTCTGGCACCGGGTCGCCGGGTTCCGAGCTCGCGTACAAGTCCTCACGTATCGGCCCGTGAACATCCGGGGCAGAGGTTAGCGCTCCTGGCTTCCAGGTGAACATCTGGGGTAGAGGTTAGCGCCGTTATCGGTGCCCTGAACATTATTGGCAGAGGGACGTAGATTCATCCCCGGTTTCGCTGCGAACCTCTACCCCAGATGTACAGCCATGTTAACCTCTGCCCGAGATGTCACAAGGCACCCCCGGGCCCCTGACGTCACTGGCCCCGGACGTCACAAGGCCCCGCGGTCACGGACTCAAAATCCGTAACCGCGGGGCCTCGCTCGGCACAACTGGTGAGTTACAGCTGCACAGTGTCGTTCTGGCCAGCGTCCGGGCGGTCGCCGGTGACGCGAGCCTTGATGATTTCGAGCACGGTCTTGGCGCCCTCGGAGCTCCAGTACTCACCGGCTTCGGTGTTGACCTGGATCAGCGCTGCCTCCGGGGACTTGGGGTCCGTCTGCAGGAACGCACCGGTCAGGGCGCTGGCGAGTTCTTCCTTGCGCTGCGGATCCTCGACCAGCTCGGCACGTCCGCGCAGGGACACCCAGGTGCCCTTGCCCACGAACGTCACATTGACCTGATCGTTGGCAGTGATCTGCTCCACCAGGTCCGAATCGCGGGAGGTCATGAACCACAGATCGCCGTCGAAATCCTTGTCCTGCACGCCCATGGGACGGGTCACGATGCCGCCGTCCGCGGTGTGCGTGGCGATGACGCACGTGCCGATTCCGTCGATCAGTTCCTTGATGGTCTCTACAGCCTGGGTCTTGCCTTCGGTGTTTCCCATGTGTTCCTCCATTGCGTATCTGATGGTGCTGACCCGATCTCACGTCTCAGATCAGCGGTACTAAATCCTGCGTCTCTCAAGGGGCTGAGTGCCTCGTCTCAAGCGGCTCAGTCCACCCGCCCCAAAATGTGCTCCGCGCAGTCCCGCAGGTTCTCGTGCCGGAAGCGATAGCCGGCGCTCAGGAGCTTGGACACGTCCACCCGGTGGCTTGCCGCGATCAGTTCCTCCGTGGCTTCCTTACCGAGTAGCGCACGCGGGCCGGCCAGCGGGGTGGGAACGATCGCTGGGCGGTGCAGTACTCCCGCGACGATGCGCGCAAAATCCTTCTGCCGCACCGGGTTGGGCGCGGCCACGTGGTACGGACCGGAGGCATCCTCGGACAGCACCAGGTGCGCAACCGCTCCGGCCATGTCGTCGATCCCGATCCAGCTCTGCCACTGCTTGCCCCCGCCCAGCGGCCCGGACAGTCCCGCGGTCATGAGCGGCAATTGGGGCCGCAGCAGACCGCCGCTGGGCGTCAGCACCAGCCCCGTGCGCACATTGACCACGCGCACGCCGTAAGCCTCCGCACCGTGCGCGGCTTTCTCCCACTCGTCGCACACGTGGGCCAGGAATCCCTCACCGGGGGGTTGCTGTTCGGTCAGGATCTCGTCACCGCGATCAGTCCCGTGATAGCCCACGGCCGATCCGACCACCAGGGCCCGCGGCCGTTGATCCGCCGGAACCTGCCCGATCGCCCGCACCAACAACTGGGTGCTCTCCACGCGTGAGCGCAGGATGTCGTCCTTGTTCTTGTCCGTGAAGCGGGTGGCGATACTCGACCCGCCCAGGTGGAGTACGACGTCGATCCCCGCCAAATCGTGTGGGTTCAGTCGACCTTTGGCCGGGCCCCAGCCGATGACCCCGGGGCCGGATGAAGCGCCTCGTTTGAGCCGCAGCACCTCGTGTCCACCGGTTTCCAGGAGCGCGCACACCTGCGAGCCGATCAGCCCGGAGGCCCCGCCCACGGCAATGCGCAGCCGGGGGCCGCGATGCTCATCGTGGAAGTCGAGGTCTCCGCGCAACTGGCGTTCCCGGTAGGCGAAGATGCGTTCCAACTGACCGCGCATCAGTTTGTCGCTCGGACCGCTGGCGTTCTCCAGCGATTGAGGCAGGGTACGCACCGTCACCTGATCGCGGACGACCGTGCCGCCCTCGGGACTCTCCTCGAAGTTGTGCCGGTGTTCCCACTCCCCCAACGGCCCGCGTTCCATGCGATCAGTGAAGTAGTGCGGGGGATCCCAGTCACCGTGGCGCGCGGTCCACGGCACGTGCACGGTTCCGAAGGTTCCCGGAACGGACACCCCCAGTTTCACGCGCGAGCCGGGTTCGATCCCATCCGTGGGGGCCTCCGTGACCTTGTCCGGCCCACCGCCGAATGGCGGGGTGAGCCTCGTCAGGGCGCCGGGGCGCTGATGCCACGCGAAGACGTCATCACGAGGCTGGGTCAGACGGGTTTCGTACTCGAACTGCTGGGCCATGGTGGGCGTCCGTTCTGTGGGCCGAGTTCTTGGGGCTGGATTCCGGAATCCTGTATTCCGGAGACTGGGACGGCTCGGGTTGATCAGCCGTTCTGGGGAACTTGGTCCACGATCTCGTCATCCTCGGGTTCGTCGGCCGGGGTGACCCTGCGGACCTGTTCCGAGGTGACGCGTCGGTCACGCTCGTACGGGTCCAGAGTGACCGTCTCGCCGGTTTCCAAGGAACGGAGCACGGCCTCGTGGACGCGGGTGTCCAGAAGGCCTTCTTCACCGGAGGGCTCGGGCTGTTCACCGTTGCGGATGCAGTCCACGAAGTACTGTGTCTGACCGCCGAACTGCTCCACCGGGTCGTGGGTGAAGCTCTCCGAATTACCGTCCTTGGTGAGGGTGTAGGTGATACCCACGCCGGGGCCGAAACCGAAACACGGTTCCGCGGTGATTTCACCCTCGGTGCCGGCGATCGTGAACCGGTCCGCAGCTTCGGATGCGTACGAGATGGTGAACTGGGCGACCCGATCTTCCGGGAAGCGAAGGGTCACGGCCACGGTGTCATCAAAGTTGAACTCGCGGCCCGGGGTGCGAACGCCCATGGCATGTACGGAAATGGGTTCGGAGTCGAACAGGTGGCGCACCTCGTTGAGCGGGTAGGTGCCCATGTCCGGGATCGGTCCGCCCCAATATCCGGAGTGCCCGCGGTGGTTTTCCTCCGTGATGTCCTGGGAGAACACGGACGAGAAGAAACGCGGGTTTCCAATGGCCTTCTGGTCCCGAACCTTTTCGATCATCTCCACGGTGCCCGGTTCCTGGTGCAACCGGTAGGCGACCATGAGCGTGGCACCTGACTTCTCCGCGGCGTCGATGATGGCCTGGCAGTCCTCGACCGAGGTCTCCATGGGCTTCTCGAGCAGCACGTGCAGGCCAGCGTTCAGGGCCGGTTCCGCGAACTCTCGGTGCCGGAACACCGGGGTCGCAACGTAAACGGCGTCGATGTCTCCGGAGGACAGCAACGCCGGGTATTCCTCGTAGGAGTAGGTGGCCACGCCGAATTCCTGGCCGAGCTCCTCCGCTTTCTCCGCGCTGGACGTCACCAACGCCGCAAGTTCAGCATCCTCGATCCGGGAGAGCCCGGGAATGAATGCCTGCTGGGAAATCTGACCGACGCCCACCACGGCAAAGCGCACGGGGCCGTTGTTCTTCTGGGACATGTGAACCTCCAAGAGTGGTGTTGCTCCCACGCCGAATCACTCAGCGTGCTTATCAGGACAACTGTTTCCACCCTACGCGCGGCTCTCAGCCTTGTCAGCGGTCGTTCACCCAGCGCGCACATCACCCGTGATTCCTGGTTCCCTATCCCGTTTTCGCGCATGGATTTCAGTCATAGGGAACCTTAAAACCGCTACGAGAAGTCGCGAGCGTTCTCCAACACCGGAATGGCCTTGCGGGTCTTCTCCACCAGCTCCAGATCCAGGTCCACCACGCGGTAATCGGGTGCATCCTCCAAGGACGCGATTACCGAACCGTTCGGTGCGGCCACCAGGCTGTGCCCCACGCCCAGCGGTGCGTTGCCCTCGACCTCGCGACCCACCGACGCCGGGTTTGCCTGCCCCACGGCCACCACGTACGACGTCGCGTCCAGGGCTCGCGCTCGCGCCAACAGTTCCCACTGCTCGACCTTGCCGGGGCCGTCACCCCAGGAGGCGCCGAGCAGAACGACCTGAGCGCCGTCGGCGGCCAGGCGGGTGAAAAGTGCCGGGAAGCGAATGTCGTAGCAGGTGGCCACGCCCACGGTCACGCCACCCAGATCGAAGGTCACCGGTGCCGCACCGGCCTGCACCGTGTCCGATTCCTTGAATCCGAACGCATCGTAGAGGTGGGTCTTGTCATAGCTGAGCACACGGCCGTCCGCGAGCGCTATGACCGCGGTGTTGCGCACGCGGCCCTCGTCTCCGGGGCTGAACATGCCCGCCACGATCGCCACACCGTGCTCCTGAGCGGCGGCCGACACTGCCTGAGCCCACGGCCCGTCGACCGGCTCAGCAACATTCTTGAGGCTGCGGCCGAAGGCGAACATGGTGGCTTCCGGCAGCACCAGCACGTCCGCGCCGTCCTGCCCGGCGCGAGCGGCAAGCTCTTGGACCTGCTCGAGGTTCTCCTGCGGATCGTGCGAGCTGAGGATCTGTCCGATGGCGATGCGCATGTTTTCCAGCGTATCCGGATCGGGGTGCAGGATGGAGAGCATGAATTCACCCGCGAGCGCCGGCAAACCCGCACAGGTCCCCACGTGGACGCTGGGCGCTGTGGGGTTCGTGTCCTTCTTCGACCGGTTCGGCACCCCGCCCATGTTGCTGATCATGTCCAGCGACACCGGCCTGGATGTGCGCCAGGTGGTCCAGTTGTTCACCGTGTACTCGCTGCTTTACGCCCTGGGGCAACCGCTGTGGGGTGTGCTCAGTGACCGCTGGGGGCGTCACATCGTGCTGCGGGTCGCGTTGATCGGAGTGGTGCTCGGTTCGATCGCCAGCGTTCTGGCCAGTGGTTACGCGTTGCTGTTGATCGCCCGCGGCTTCACCGGCCTCACCGTGGGCGCGCTGTATCCCACGCTGCTCACGCTCATCGGGGACACACGCATCGGCCCGGCCAAGGTACATGCGCTTTCGGACTTACTTGCCTATTCATCGATCGGCAATGCCGTGGCCACGCTGACCACCGGCGCGATCGCGGCGTGGCTCAGTTGGCGTGTGGTCTTCGGCATCGTGGCCGTGGCGTGCCTGGCGTTGCTGATCCTGTTGCGTCACGTGCGCGCCCCCAGGCCCGCGCGAACCTCAGCGGCCAAGGGAAGCGCGTTCACCAAGTGGCCGCTCATCGTCTACGCGGTGGCCTTCACGGAGGGCATCGTGCTCGTGGGCATCCTGACCTACGTAGTTCCCGCTCTCCAGAGCGCGGGGGTGAGCGTGGCACTGGCCGGAGTGCTCGGCGCGACCTACGGCCTGGGCGTGGTGGCGGGCGCCCCCATCATGCGAGTGCTGTCCCGACGCTTCACACGCACCCAATGCATGGTGTGGGGAGGCGTGATCATGGTGCTCGGTATGGGTGCCTCCGCCATTTCCGCCACGCCGGTCCCGCTGACCATCACGGCCGTGTGCATCGGGCTGGCCAACGCGGTCCTGCATTCCTCCGTGCAGGGCTGGGCCACCGAGGTCTCCCCGGAGGCCCGCGCCACCACCATCTCGTTCTTCGTCACGTCGCTGTTCCTGGGCGCGGCCGCCGGCACGTTCGTCACGGCCGATCTCGCCGACGCCGCTCAGTTCGGCACCATTTTCAGCATCGGGGCGGTCGCGGGGCTGGGGATCTCAGTGTTTGCCAGCACGGCCCACTCTCGGTGGGTACGCGCCTCGGAGGCAACCTAACCGTCAGGCGTACTTGGCGATCTTGACCGCGCTCGCGATCATGGGGATCTGCAACGGCAGGCGCCCCAGGGAAATCAGTTGCTTCTCGATCGGCCGGTGGCGCCAGTCCCACGCCATTTTCATGTTGCCCGGCCACACCCCGATAAACAGCGCCGTGGCCGCGATACCGCCCAGCTTGCGGGTTGCGGGGACCAGCAGGAGCCCGGCAGTCGCCAGTTCCGCATACCCCGATCCGATCGCCCAGTCCCGCGCAGTTCCGGGTAGCTGCTCGGGAATCAACCGCTCGAACGGTTCCGGCTTCACGAGGTGCAGGGCACCCATTCCGGTGAGCGCCAGACCCGTGAACAGTGCGGACTTGTGAGCGCTTTTGCGTCGCTGCAACAGATTTTTAGTCATACCAAACGGTAACGTGCGGGCATTCCGGCGAGCTGAGCGGCGTCGTAGAGTGGCGATACACGCTCGAAGGGAGACCCTCATGGAACCGTTCGTCACCGCCGACTGGCTGCAGGAACATCGGGATTCCGTGGTCCTTGCGGACGCCCGCATGTACCTGGACGGCCGCAGCGCCCGCGCCGCCTACCTGCAAGGACATCTGCCCGGTGCTGTGTTCGTGGACGTTTCCGAGGCCTTGGCCGCGCCCCCATCCCCTGAGGGCGGCCGCCATCCGCTCCCCTCACCAGAGGACTTTGCGGCGGCCATGTCCGCCGCGGGCATCGGTGATGACTCCACGGTGGTCGCTTACGACGACGCCGGTGGAGTGATGGCAGCACGTCTCGTCTGGATGCTGCGCACCACGGGTCACGACGCCGCCCTGCTGGACGGCGGCATCGACGCCTTCCCTGCCGCCTCGCTGGAAACCCGTTGCGTCACTCCCGACTCAGCCCAGTTCACACCCGTGCCGTGGCCCCGCGAGTCACTGGCCACCATCGACGAAGCAGCCAGCGGCGGCGCGGTGGTTGATGCTCGCGACCGCACTCGTTTCGACGGCCACGGCCCGGACCCCGTGGACCCGCGTTCGGGGCACATCCCCGGCGCCCATAACGTGCCTGCCCGCGAACACCTGGCCGCGGACAAGACCCTGCAGCCCATTGAGCAATTGCGTCAGCACTTCGAGGCCGCAGGAGTCACGGATGCGAGCGACATGATTTCCTACTGCGGCTCGGGCGTGACGGCGTGCCACAACCTGCTGGTGGCCGAGTTCGCGGGGCTGGGTCGCGGGCGACTGTTCCCCGGAAGCTGGTCCCAGTACGCCCACACGGACCGCCCGGCCGAGACCAGCCCGTTACCGAACTAAGCCCCAGGTCACAGCTTGATAACTTAAGCAAATTCGCTATTGCAAAGAAGCGCATGGTAGCTCAGGGTAGGTGACATGACTCACATGAAAGCCCGGTTTTGGGCTACCTCCCTCGGACTCACCGCCGCTTTCGCTCTCACCGGATGCGGGGCCCTGTCCGCCGCTCCGCCGTCGAATCAGGGGGACGGCACATCAGTCGCCGCACCCGCCGATTCCACCCCGAAAAAACCCGCCAATACCGCCCCCAGCCGCACGACCGAAAACCCCGCCCCCGCTCGCACTTCCGACACCCAGCCCGCTATTACCGCTCCCGTTTCTTCCATTCCGACGACCGCAGCACCCGCGGTATCCGCACCGGTGGCAGCTCCCTCAACGGGCGCCGACGGCACTCCAGCACCGGAGATCCCCGCCGTGACGGAACAACCTCCACCTGCCACGGAAGCGCCACCGGCCGAGAACCCCGGAACCCCCGCGACCGAGGCACCGGCAGCGCCGTCGGCCCCGACAGTGGAATCCCCGGCGCCGGGAAGCGGTGGTTACCCCGTGGTGGCTCCGGAGAACTCACCCCAGGTGGGTCTGGACACCAACGGTAAGTACGCCCCGGGCATGAAGTTGGTCGCGATGGATCAGGGGCGATTGTTCTTCGCATACCCGGAGCATTGGAACGTTTTTGCCACCTCCGATACGTCCATGAGCATCACCAGTACGGACAACTACATCGAGGGTGGAATCAACATCCGTGAGGCGGGCGCCCCTGAGCCCGCGATGACGCACACCCGCACCGTCTACGGCCAAGCCCAGGGACCGGATCACGCCGCGAACGTGGTGGTGGGACGTACCGATGGCCCATTCAACACCGATCGGTTGAGCTGGCGCCTTCAGGACCCCACCACCGGCGCATCGGGGTTGACCCTGGGGGACGGGCGCGTGGTCGACATCCAGCTGTACTCGATCATTGGCGAAGGGACTCCCCCGCTGACCGGCGAGCAGATCGAGCAGGTACTCGACGAAATCCCCAACCATCCGGACCACCTGGCGGCCCAAAACATTCTGGGAACCGTCCACCACCTGGGCTGACACCGCGCTGACGGGGAGAGGTTAGCGCCGGGAGAGGGCCGGGGATCGCATACGCGGTTCCCGGCTCTTCCTCGTGCCGTCCTGGGGACCACCCCCATCAGGATGCTTACGTTTTGGACGGTTCAGTGCCAATATTGAAATTAACGAGTGTCATCCGTGACACCCCTGATGAGGAGGCAGCAATGACAAAACGACCCGAGAATTCCGACCCCATTGCTTCGGCCGGCCAAATCGACGACCCCGATCAGCCCGTGAGCCGCGACGACGATCACGAGACCGGCCGTCGCGCGAAGTCCGACGATGACGCGGACAACCCCGCGCACCACGCCCACAATCGCAACACAGACGGCGCCACCAGCGCCGAGGCCGCGCGCTCGGACGAGAAAGCCGCCCGCGGCAGCGGCAGACCTCCCAAGGCTGTCAAGGAAACGGGCTTCCCCAACGTGGATGCCGCAGAAGTCGAGGCGCAGCACGGTCACGACGTCAACTCGTCCGATATGGCGGCGGGGCGCAAATTCCAACCGCCCGCAGGTCGACATGACCCCAATGTTCCCAACTTGCCGACCGCCGGAGGGGACATGAACTCCCCACAAGGCCGCGATCTCAGCGAGGCCGCTCGCGCCGACCGCGACGGAGACAGTTCAGAGGCCGAAACCTACGGCACCCCGGAGAACACGGGCGGCCCCGAGCCGATTACCCATTCGCGCGCCGTCGAGGACCGCGTGCAGCAACAAGAGCGCGACTACGACCTCGAGGAAACCGAGCACGGCGAGCGCTACATCACCCCGCGCGAGGAGCGCTGAGTCACCTCAGGGCTTAGCCGTCCAAGCGTGATTTAAGGTTCCGTATCCCCGATTCCAGCGCTGGAATCGGGGATACGGAACCTTAAATCGCTGTGGCCTCACGCCGACGACGCCGCGGGGGCGCCTCCGTGGGCGGTCAGCGGGTGGGAGAACCCGGGCCCAGCGGAATACCCAGACCCCACCATGCGAGGAAGAACAGGAACCAGACCACCAGCATTGCGATGGACACCGGGATGGTCAGGGACATCAGCGTGCCGATGCCTGCCTTGGGGTACCACCGCTGCATGAAGCCCAGGGTCATGGCGAAGAACGGGTTCAACGGGGACACCACGTTGGAAGGCGAGTCACCGATACGGAACAGCATCTGCGTGGTCTCCGGCGGGATCGACAGGTACATGAACATGGGCACCACCACGGGCGCGGTCAACGTCCACTGCGCGGAACCGGAGGTGATCAGGATGTTGAGCACCGCCACGATGAGCACCAAACCGGCGAACAGCACCACGGTCGGGACACCGGCATCCCCGAGGAACTCCGAGCCCTTGATGGCCAGTACCGTGCCCATGTTGGACCAGCCGAACCATGCAATGAACTGGGATGCGGCAAAGAACAACACGATGAGCGGGGCCACCTGAGTGATGGCCGAAGCCATCATGGAGGGGATCTCCGAGAAGTTCTTCAGCGTGCCGGCAACCCAGCCGTAGACGGCGCCGCACAGGAAGAACAGCAACGCGATCGGAACGGCCACACCACTGATCAGGACCGATGTGAGCGGTGTCCCGTCCTCACCGGGGAACGGCGTATTGGGCATGAACATCAGCGTGAAGTAAATGGCCAAACCGATCGCCAGGGCGATCAACGCCGCATAGAGCCCCTTGATCTCACGCTTGGAAGTCACCGTGAGATTTTCGGAGGTCATCGTGGCGGCCTCGTCACCCGAGCTCTGTTCGGCACGGTCGCTGGCCTCGTCCTCGCTGAGTTCGTGGGTCTCGAAGCGCTTGGCGAGCTTGGTCAGAACCAGTTCGGACACCAGCGTGATGGTCAGCGCCAACACCACGGCAGATGCCGCGGAGAAGAAGTAGTTGGCAATGGGCGAAACCGTGTACTCCGGATCCACCAGTTGCGCGGCAGACTGCGTGATTCCACCCAACAGCGGGTCGGTCAGATTCACGAGCAATGACGCATTGAAGCCGGCCGATGAAGACACGAACGCGATCACAGCACCCAGCACTGCAGAGCGCCCAGCGGCCTTGAACGCCGCAGCACCCAGCGGGATCAGCACCACCACAATGGCGTCGGAGGCAATGGAACCCGTGACACCGGCGAGGGCCAGGACGAAGGTCAACCAGCCAGCCGAGACACGTGAGACCACGAGCTTGACGGCCGTGTTGATCAAACCGGTGCGTTCGGCAACGGCCACGCCCAGAAGCACGGTGATCACCACGCCCAGTGGCGGGAACGTGGCGAAATTCTCGACAGCCTCCCCCAGCATCCGCTGGGCACCTTCTGAGGTCAAAAGGTTCTGAATGGCTACTTCTTCACCGTCCGCGGGATTGACGGCGGTGACCCCCAGGTTGGCCATCAGCGAGGACAGCGCCACGACGATACCCGCAAGGATCACGAACAACCAGAACGGGTCCGGAAGCTTATTGCCCAGCACCTCCACCACGCTGAGCGCCCGGATCACAGGCCCGTCGCGCCGCGGCTGTTCCGCAGAATCTGATGCGGTGCTCGGTGCTGAGCCGGACGGTTTATTCGCCGTGTTATTGGCCTCGGTATCAGTCATGGGAATCTCTCATTGGCTGTCAGGTCGTGGGGCGCGGCGCTTGTGCCCGAGTGCTTCACGACACTATCAAGATGGGGGTTTCACACGCCTCTCAAGAACGTTCAACCATGTCAACTAACTTTTTGTGGTTCACATCACAGGTCTATTACGATCCGCCGTTTACCATTGCAAACCACCGGCAGTCTCGGAAGACTCGAAGACATGGCACAGAGAAAAGCCCGCAACTGGGCTATAACCCTTGGAATATCCACCACTATCGCCTTGACCGGGTGCAGCACTTCAACCCCGGCAAGCACAGCGTCCGAAACGCAACAAACCACGGCGCTGGACGCGTCCGGGACCACGCCGAGCGCGGCGTCGTCGACGGCGCACAGCGGAACCGCACAACCCGCCGCGACCGGTGCGGAACAGACAACGGGTGCCCTCACGGAGACCTACACGGCTCCCGACGAGAGCTACTCCGTGAAGTACCCGTCCTCATGGAAAGCCACGACCGATAAGGGCTACCTGGAACTGACCAGCCCTGACGGCACCGTGACCGGCCACGTATCCGCAACTGGCACGTACGCCCCGGGTGAGGAATGGTTTACGGATCGCCACCTCGACCACAAGAACTCCTATCCCGCTGAGCGTCTCACCGAACTTCTGGGCACCACGGTGAGCCTCTACTCCGGCTTCAAGGCTGGGGACAGTCCCGAACAGGATGTCGTGGCGCACGGACTGACTCAGGTCAACGCCAGCGGCATGGTGGGGTTGGGCAAGACCAACAGCAAGGAAGAGCTGTGGGCCTCCTTCGAGCAGACCGGCGTGAACACGACCGGCAAGGCCCTGACGGACGCGGAGGCCGCGGAGGCCACCGAGAAGGCGGTGACATCGGAGAACGGTGCGACGACTCAGGCCATCCTGAAGTCCGTCGAGATCACCCCGGAGGCCTCCCCCGAGCCGCCCGCTCAAGGTGAAGCGGAGGCGTTGACGGAGACCTACACCGCTCCCGACGGACGGTACTCGCTGAAGTACCCGTCGTCATGGACGGCGAAAACTGACCAAAGCTACTTGGAGCTGACGAGCCCCTCGGGCGAGTTCACCGGCCGCGTTGCCACCACGGACATGCGACCGGCCACCGAGGAGTGGTTCACCTCCACCAGGACCATGGGAGATGGTGGAGTGGAATCACCCATCACTGAACAGCTGGGTAGCCCGGTGAACACCTACTCCGCGTATGTTCACAGCCCCGAGTCCGCAGACAAGGATCAGGCGCTGTATGGGCTCACGCAGGTCAACTCCTCCGGCATGGTGTCACTGCTGAACGGCTCCGGCACGGGTGAACTCTGGGTTGAGTTCTTCGCAACTCCGCCCACCGTGACCAACCAGGCACTGTCGCATGAGGAAGCAAAGGAGATTTTGCACAAGGTCGACACGACCTACACGGACGTCCCCACGGTCAAGGCCATCCTGCAGTCCATCCGCCTCGGCGACACCGCGGTGTCCGGTGGCTAATCATCCCGTCCAGACTTTGGACGAACCCCGACCCGGCCCCGAAAGGACCGGACATCGAAGGCCCGGGTAGCGAGCGCTACCCGGGCCTTCTCCGTGTCCCTCGACCTGGGTCAGTTCAGGAGCTGAACTGAGTTGCCATGACGTCAGCCTAAACAACGCCTACTTCTGAAAAGCCTCCAACAGGGCCCGGCTGCCGTTGGCGAGCAGAGCGACGTCGGCGCCCACGTTGACGAAGTCCGCCCCCGCGGCGAGGTAGTCCCGCGCCTGGTCCTGGGCGAAGGCGTTGACGCCCACGAACTTGCCCGCGGCCTTGACCTCGGTGATGACGTGTTTGACGGCGGCGACCACGTCCGGATGAGTTTGTTGACCGATCAGCCCCATGGAGGCGGCCAGGTCGGACGGGCCGATGAACACGCCTTCGACGCCCTCGACCGCCGCGATCTCGGTGATGTTCTCCACCGAGGCCGCGGATTCGGCCTGCACGATCAGCGTGATGGTCTCGCGCGCTCGCGCCAGGTAGTCGGGGATGCGGTTCCAGCGCCCGGAACGGGCCAGTACGGAGCCGACGCCGCGCACGCCCTCGGGCGGGTAAGCCACCGCACGCGCGGCGGCCTGGGCTTCTGAGACCGAATCGACCATGGGCACCACCAGGGTCTGAACGCCCAGGTCCAGGTACTGCTTGATGATGACCTCGTCGTTGACGGGGACCCGCACCATGCCCAGCGTGGGATAGGCGGCCATCGCCCGCAGCACCGACTGAATGGTCTCGAGCGACAGCGGCGAGTGCTCACCGTCGATCAGCAGGTAGTCGAAACCGGTGCCGGCAAGGATTTCGGCGGCGGTGGGGTCACCGGACGAGTGGAAGATTCCCACGACCGGTTGCTCGCCGTCAGCCAACGGAAAGAGGTCCTTGAGGCTCGGCAGCGCACCCGGCAGGTTCGCCGCGTCCTCCGCTCGGAAGGACTGAATCAGGTTGTTCACTCGAAGCGACATGTAATGGCTCCCAAATCTCCGTAATCGGCATGCACGGTGTCACCGGGATGGACCCACATGGGCTTGGTGAACGAGCCGGCCAGGATGATGCTCCCGGCGGGCAGCGAATCGTTGTGGGCGGCCAGCTTGTTGGCCAGCCACACCACACCGTTGGCCGGGTGGTTGAGCACGGCGGCGGCCACGCCGGTGTCCTCAATGGTCTCGTTGCGGTACAGCAGCGCGGAGACCCAGCGCAGGTCCACGGCATCCGGGGCCACCGGGTTGCCGCCGTAGACCATGGCGCCCAGGGCGGCGTTGTCCGAGATGGTATCGACGATGGTGCGACCCTCCATCTCGATGCGCGAGCTCAGGATCTCCAGGGCAGGAACCACGTATTCGGTGGCGCGCAGCACGTCGAAAATGCTCACGTTCGGACCCTTGAGCTCGTCCTTGAGCACGAACGCCAATTCCACTTCAATGCGCACGTTCGAGTACTGATCGTGCTTGATCACGGAGCCGTTCTCGTAGACCTGATCGGCGAAAATCGCACCGTAATCGGGTTCGCTGATGCCCGTGGCCTCCTGCATGACCTTGGACGTCAGCCCGATCTTGCGGCCCACCAGACGGCGCCCGGATTCCTCACTGCGGCGGCGCCACTCGTTCTGCACCGCGTAGGAATCCTCCACGGTCATCTCCGGGTACTGCTGCGTGAGCCGCGGAATCATGGTGCGGTCGCGTTCGGCCGCGGCCAGATCGTCCGCGATCTTGGTGATGCGTTCCTGCTCCAGCATGGGGTCTCCCTCGCGTTGGTCGGGTTTCACTGGCGACGACGCCGCTCGGCCGCCCGCGTGTGGAACGGCCCGGCGTCGTCGTCAATCACGAAAGTCGAGTGGTCAGAGCTGGTTGCCCAGCTTGTACTCGCCCTTCTTCCAATCGGGCATGGACTCCTCGCCCTCGGAGGCGCGGGTGTAGGAGAAGCCGTCCGCGCCGATGGTCGCGGCCATTTCGGACTCGTCCGTGCGAGCGACGACTTCCTGCGGGTTGCCGTCCAGGTCGAGCACCAAGGAAGCCTCGGTGTACCAGGACGGGACCACGGGCGTGCCCCACCAGTCGCGGCGCTGATTGTCGTGGACATCCCACGTGACCACGGGGTTGTCCGGGTCGCCGGTGTAGTAGTCCTGGGTGTAGATCTCCACGCGGTGACCGTCCGGGTCGCGCAGGTAGAGGTAGAACGCGTTGGACACACCGTGGCGGCCGGGACCGCGCTCGATCTTGTCCGACTGGCGCAGGGCACCGAGCTTGTCGCAGATCGCCAGAATGTTGTGCTTCTCGTGGGTCGCGAAGGCTACGTGGTGCATGCGGGGGCCGTCGCCACCGGTCATGGCGGTGTCGTGCACGGTGGGCTTGCGGCGCATCCACGCGGCGTAGACGGTGCCCTCTTCGTCCTGGATGTCCTCGGTCACGCGGAAGCCCAGGTCCTGCATGAACTTCGTGGCGCGGGGAACGTCCGGGGTGACCTGGTTGAAGTGGTCCAGTCGCACCAGGGCGCCGGGGGTGTAGAGGTCGTAACGCCAAGCCAGGCGTTCCACGTGCTCCACGTCGTAGAAGAACTCGTACGGGAAGCCCAGCGGGTCCTCCACGCGCACCGAATCACCGATGCCCTTGGTGAAGCCTTCCTTGTTGCGCTCCACGCGGCAGCCGAGTTCCTCGTAGAAGGCGACGGCCTTGTCGAGTTCCTCCGGGCTGCGCACGCGGTAGGAGAATGCGGCCACGGCGGCAACCGGGCCCTTGCGCAGCACCAGGTTGTGGTGGATGAACTCCTCGATGGAGCGCAGGTAGATGACGTTCTCGTCCTCTTCGGTCACCGTCAGACCGAGCACGTCCACGTAGAAGTCACGGGAGCGCTTGAGGTCGGTGACCACGAGTTCCATGTAGGCGCAGCGCAGGATGTCCGGCGCGGGAACCGAAGGGGTTTTGATCGGGTTGTCGGTGGAGATCGGGGCTTCCTGGGATACATAGAAGCCCGAGGACGTCATTGTCCGGTCTGCGGGATTCGTCATGATGGTTGTCCTTCGTGATGAGGGTGATCAGGTGGTGGGGTTCGAAAGTTTCACGTGCAGTGTGCTTGCGTAGCCGCGGGCCGGTCGCACTGACCGACCCGCAGCGCAGAGTCAGTCCTGCTTGCCGAAGACCGGGTTGTGGACCTCGCCCAGGTTGATGTGCACGGCCTGCTGGTCGGTGTAGAAGTCGATGGAGCGGTAGCCGCCCTCGTGACCCAGGCCGGAGGCCTTCACGCCGCCGAACGGGGTGCGCAGATCACGCACGTTGTTGGAGTTCAGCCAGACCATGCCGGCCTCGACGTCCTGCGCGAAGTTGTGGGCACGCTTCAGATCGCTGGTCCACACGTAAGCGGCCAGACCGTACTTGGTGTTGTTGGCCAGCTCGAGTGCTTCCTCATCCGAATCGAACGGAGTGATCGCCACGACCGGACCGAAGATCTCCTCCTGGAAGATCCGGGCCTCCGGCTTGACGTCCACGAACACGGTGGGTGCCACGTAGTTGCCGGTCTCGAAGCCCTCGGGGCGACCACCGCCGGCCACTAGACGGGCCTCGGACTTGCCGAGCTCCACGTAGGACATGACCTTCTCGTAGTGCTCCGGGTGCACCAGGGCGCCCACCTCGGTCTTGGGATCCGAGGGCAGGCCCACCTTTACGCGCTTGGCCTGAGCCGCGTAGCGCTCCACGAACTCGTCGTAGATCCCGCGCTGAACCAGGATGCGCGAACCGGCGGTGCAGCGCTCGCCGTTGAGGGAGAACACACCGAAGATGGTGGCGTTGATGGCGGCTTCCAGATCGGCGTCGTCGAAGACGATGGCCGGGGACTTGCCGCCCAGCTCCATGGACAGGCCCTTGAGGTAGGGGGCCGCGTTGGCAAAGATGATCTGGCCGGTGCGGGACTCACCCGTGAAGGAGATCAAGGGGACGTCCGGGTGCTTGACCAGCGAGTCGCCGGCGTAGCCTTCTTCGCCATAGCCGTTGACCAGGTTGAACACACCGGCCGGGACGCCGGCTTCCTCGAAGATGCCCGGCCACAGGGAGGCCGAGAGCGGAGTGAACTCTGCGGGCTTGAGCACCACGGTGTTACCGGTGGCCAGCGCGGGACCGAGCTTCCAGGACTCGAGCATGAACGGGGTGTTCCACGGGGTGATCAGACCGGCCACACCGATGGGCTTACGGTTCACGTAGTTCACCTGGCGGCCGGGAACCTTATAGGTGTCATCGCTTTGGGCGACGATCAGGTCCGCGAAGAAACGGAAGTTCTCCGCAGCGCGGCGCGCCTGGCCCAGTGCCTGGGTGATCGGCAGACCGGAGTCGTAGGACTCCATGGCCGCCAACTGGTCACCGCGGGACTCCACGATGTCCGCGATTTTGTGCAGCACCCGCGAGCGCTCGCGGGGCAGCATCTTGGGCCAGGGGCCCTCTTCGAACGCGGTCTTGGCGGCGGCAACAGCGGCCTCGATGTCCGCCTTCTTACCGGAGGCGGCCTTGATGTAGGGCTCGTTGGTGACCGGATTCAGAACGTCAAAGGTGTCTCCGTCAATGGAATCCACCCATTCGCCGTTGATGTAGTGACGGATGGAATCGGGCAGGCCCTGGGGCTTGGCATCGGTGTTCGAAGTCATGTGAGTACTCCCAATGTGTGTGCTGGGTGTGGACGGTTGGTCAGTTGGTTCCGCGGCTGTTGAGGTAGCTGCGCAGCGTGGCGGTGCGGTGTTCGCGCACTGCCTTCTCCACGGCGTCCGCGGGGGCGTGGGTCTCGATCAAGTGCAGGATCTGGTAGTGCTCGTTCACGGAAGCGCGAGCGCGGTTGGGCACGAAAGAGAATGTGGAGGTGCGCAGGTGATTCAGGCGTTCCCATTCCACGGCGATCATGTCGTTGAGGCGCTGGTTGGGGCACCGGCACGCCAGAATCTGGTGGAACTGGTGGTTGACCGCGGTGAAGGTTTCCGGGTCGAAGTTCTCCAGTGACTCCTCGAGCTTGGCGTTGAGTTCGCGGGCTTCGGCGAGTTCTTTCGCCGTGAGGTGCGCCGCGGATTGGGCGGTGGCCGCACCCTCCAGGATCCCCAGGGCCTCCATGGAGTAGCGGTACTGCTCACCGTCCACCATTGCCACCCGGGCGCCCACGTTGCGTTCGAACGTCACCAGCCCTTCGGCCTCCAGCCGACGGATCGCTTCGCGCACCGGCACCACGGACATGCCCAGGGTTTGGGCAATGTTCGCGAGCACCAAGCGGTATCCGGGCGTGAACGCCTGCTCCAGGATCTGCACCTTGATCCACTCGTAGGCGTACTGGGCCTTACCGAGTTTCTGAGTTGCTTCCGTACGAGCCGGGGTGGTCATGGGGTTGCCTCTGTCCTTGATCAGTTCCGTGTCAGCCGGTTCAGTTACCCGGAACCGGGTTCTCGGCCAGCCACTGCTGGAACTTTTCTTTCCACTCGCCGGTGGGCGGGAACAGGCCGTCGACGGGGTTGCCCTCGGCCACGCGCTCGGCCACCCAGGCATCCTCGTGTTCCTTGGCCAGTGCCGCGTCCACGACCTCCTGGGCGATGTCGCGCGGGATCACGATCACGCCGTCGTCGTCACCCACGATCACGTCGCCGGGCAGAACGGTCGCGTTGCCGCAGGCCACGGCGATGTCCTGGTCCCACGGGACATGACGGCGCCCGAGCACGGCGGGGTGTGCGGTCTGGGCGAAGACCGGCAGGCCGATCTCCTTGACTGCCTCGTAATCGCGCACGCCGCCGTCGCTGACCACACCTGCTGCACCGTTGAACTGCGCGCGCAGGGCAAGGATGTCGCCGAGTGTTCCAGAACCGGCCGATCCGCGGGCCTCGATCACGATGACTTCACCCGGGCCCACGGCGTCGAAAACTCGTTTCTGGGTGTTGTACCCACCGCCGTGGGATTTGAAGAGGTCCTCGCGATTCGGGACAAAGCGCAGCGTCTTGGCCGTGCCGACCATCTTGGTGCCGGCCTTCTGCGGGTAGACACCCTCGATGACCACGTTGTTGAGGCCGCGCTTACGCAGCTCCGCGGACAGGCCAGCGGTGGGCGCCTGCTCGAGCTTGGCACGTAGGTCCTCGGGCAGGCCCTTGCTATCTTCGGCCGGGAGACCTGCCTCCTCGCGGGAGCCCCATGCTTCTTCGCGCTGCTTATCGTCCACCGCGGGCATTGCGCCCAGGTTCGAATCGAAGCTCGCGGTGCCCTCGGTGACGCGACTGATCAGGCGGCCGGTGCTCGGAGCGCCGTCGGCCTGCGGTGCGTCAACTTCAATTTCGACGACGTCGCCCGGCTGGGCTACCGACGATCCCGCCGGGGTGCCGGTCAGGATGACATCGCCCTCTTCGAGCGTGACGTGCTGGGAGAGGTCCGCGACGAACTGGGCGAGCGGGAAGATCATGTGGTCGTCGGCAGTGACGTCGTCCTGAACCAGGTCGCCGTTGACCCAGGTGCGCACGCGCAGCTGGTCCGGGCTGACCCTACGGGCGTCAATCAGCTCGGGGCCGACCGGGGTGTAGCCGTCGCGACCCTTATTGCGCAGGTTGGATCCCTTGTCCGCGGCGCGCAGGTCGTAAACGCCCCAGTCGTTGGCTGCGGTCACAGCGGCAACGTGGTCCCAGGCGTTCTCGAGGGAGACGTTCTTGGCGGGCTTGCCGATCACCAGGGCGATCTCGCCCTCGTAAGCGAGCAGCTCGGTGCCCGCGGGTCGCTCCACTTCTGCGCCGGAGCCGGCCAGGGAGCTGAAGGGTTTGATGAAGTACGAAGGAACCGCCGGCTTGCGACCGCGCTGTGCAGCACGGGATTCGTAGGCCAGATGCACGGCGATGATCTTGCCCGGCTTCACCGGAACTGCCGCGACCTGGGAAGGAACGTTCTGAGTGCTCTCAGTCATGGAGCCTCCTCTGGTTATCCTCGGATGTTATTCGAAATCGTATATTATCTGCGGCGGGGCGACAAGGGTTGATCGCGCTGTTTGCTCACGAGACGGGCGTGGAGTAACTGAAAATCGCTGGAACTACGCGGTTTGATCGTATCCAACTTGTACACGCTTTGACTAGTTGTTGCGGGGGTCTTCTTCGCGGCGTGTATGACATGCGCCACTGCACTCGCGTCTTACCGCGTGTTGACGTGTCCAGCGGTTTAAATGATGTTGATTCCCCCGTTTTAGCGACAGGACTGCAATGACGCACCCCCTCAACCTTCGGCAACTGACCGTGTCGGCAGTAGCTTTACTTCTTCTCACGGGTTGCGCGAGCACCCCGGCCGCGTCCAACGACTCAGCTTCCTCAGAACCGGCGACCCAAGCGGTCGCATCCCCCTCCCCCACTGCTGACTTGCGCGGCGAACGCGCCGTGGTGGATCGAGTGATCGACGGTGACACGATTGATGTTCAACTCAACGGAGCGATTGAGCGAGTTCGCCTTCTGAACATCGACACCCCGGAAACGAAAGATCCGAATGAGATCGTTGAATGCCTGGGCCCAGAAGCCACCGAGTACGCTGAGCAGCTTCTAGCCCCGGGCACCGTTGTGGGTTTGGAGTACGACCAGGAACGCACTGATTCCTATGGCCGCACGCTGGCGGGCGTCTTCCTGGAAGACGGCCGCCTGGCCAACGCTGAAATTGCTCGCCAAGGCTTGGCCACACCGCTCTTGATCGAACCCAATGACAAGTTCTTGCCACCGGTGGAGGAAGCCTTCGCCCAGGCGGAACACAAGGGGATCGGGCTGCTGGACCCGGCCATCGGCTGCACACTGCCCACTCAGCTGGAAGAAGCAACGGAGGCAGTGGAGAACGCATCACCAGAGGATCTTGCCGACGCGGCCACTGATGCCGCCGAGGCCGCAACCTTCCTCGCAACGCTCGATCTAATCGACGGAGACGTACACCCGCACATTCGCCACCTTCTTGAAATTCCGTCCATTCATCAGAGTGTGACAACTCTCCGAACCAATGTGGCCGACCTGGAACAACGCGCCGCTCGCCAGCAGAGCGAAACACAGAAGCAGGCCGAGAGGGACTCAGCTCGAAACAATAACGGCGGCTTAAGCGGCTCAAGCGGGTCTGACGGGTCCGGGGATTCGGCGCCACAGGCACCCTCAGCACCGGAACCCCCTCGAGCGCCACAAGCTCCCTCTGCCCCGGCCGCGCCCGCTGTACCGGATGCCCCGGCGGTCCATGCCCCGGCTCCCCCTGCTCCCCCTGCTCCGCCCGCACCTCCGGCACCGGCACCGGCCCCGAAGCCCGCTCCAAACGTGGTTGACCAAGCACCGCCCGGCTATGTTTCGGACCTCCCCGATTACACCGGACCCCGCTGCTACGCGCCCGGCGGCAAGGTATTCAAGCCCTGCTAACCGGCGGTGCATCCTGATCGACGCTGCAGCCTTACCCCCAGTAGATCCGTAATCTGATCGACTGTGCGACCACGAAACCCCGTTTTTCTGGTCGTACCGTCGATCAGACTGCAACGGACCACCATGGAACGGTCGTACCGTCGATCGGACTGCATCCCGTTGTGAGCCGATGGCCGTACCGTCGATTAGTTTGCAGCGGGGATAGCCAACTGCGGTCGTAGCGTCGACCAGATTGCGATGGCAACTAGGATCGCCGCATGGCTCTCGATACGCGCGGCTCCATGTCTATGCTTCAACGTGTCCGCGCGGAACTGGATCGGCTGACACCGGAACAGGCCTTGGCCGAACAGGAACGCGGTGCCCTGTTGATCGACCTGCGCACCAGCACGCACCGGGCCACGAGCGCGATCATCCCCGGCTCGCTGGTGATCGATCTGACCGTGCTGCCGTGGCGCCTGGACCCCACGTTCGAGTACCGCATCCCCGAGGCCACCGGCCGGGATAACCGCTACATACTGTTCTGCCGCCATGGCTACTCGTCGTCCCTGGCCGCATGGAACCTCCGCCAGCTGGGGCTCTCCCGCGCCACCGACATGGTTGGTGGCTACGACGCATGGGTGGAAGCCGGGCTGCCCACCACCACCGATCCGGCTGACGAACGGCCCTGAACGCCACTTCGTCGAGACCCACAGCCAAACGCACATCAGCCCGCCCGCTGAGCAGACCCACAGAAACAGTCCGAAAAACTATTACACTCATGTACTAGTTTGTAGTAACGTGGATCACGATTCGGATGCGACTTAGTGTGCATTCCTGAGACGCCGGCCACATCCAGCCGGGTCCCCTCACCTGAACTTCAACCAGCAGAGCCGCACGCAGCGACGCGCGCCGTCACGTACCTCGAGGAGCAAGGCATGCAGTTTCACCAGTACGGATATGTTTCCGAGGACCCGCGGATTGCAACGCCCCAGGGCTACGGAATCGACCGTCCCGAAGACCTCCCCGATGAAATGGACGTCCTGATCGTCGGGACCGGCCCGGCTGGCGTGATCGCCGCCGCCCAGCTGACCCAGTACCCCGATGTGAACACACGCGTCATCGAACGCCGCCCCGGCCGTCTGGAAATCGGTCAGGCGGACGGCATCCAGGCCCGCAGTGTGGAGACTTTCCAGTCCTTCGGGTTCGCCGAGCGCATCACCCAGGAAGCGTTCCACCTGACCGAGATGTGCTTCTGGAACCCGGATCCGGAAAACCCGGAAAACATTGTGCGCACCGGGCGCCCCGCGGATGACCCGCACGGCGTCTCCGAGTTCCCGCACCTGATCGTGAACCAGGCTCGCGTGCTCGACTACTTCCTGGAGGCTGCAGCCAACGGGCCCGCCAAGATCGAGCCCAACTACGGCATCGAGTTCGTCGGCCTGGAGGTCGGCCAGGACGCCGAGTACCCCGTGTCCGTCACGGTTCGCTACGTGGCCGGCGAGCGCGAAGGCGAAGAGCGCACCATCCGCGCCAAGTACGTTTTCGGTTGCGACGGCGCAAGCTCCGGCGTGCGCAAGGCAATCGGTCGCAAGCTCGAGGGCAAGGGCGCCAACCACGCATGGGGCGTCATGGACGTTCTGGCCAACACCAACTTCCCGGATATCCGTACCAAGTGCGCGATCAACTCCCGCAACGGTTCGATCCTGTTGATCCCCCGCGAGGGTGGTCTGCTCTTCCGCATGTACGTGGACCTGGGCGAGGTCGCCGCGGACGATAACCGCAAGGTGCGCCAGACCCCGGTCGAAGAAATCATCAAGCGCGCCAACCAGATCATCAACCCGTACAGCGTTGATGTGAAGTCCGTGGCATGGTCCTCGGTCTACGAGGTGGGTCACCGTCTGACCGACCACTTCGACGACGTCGACACCGAGGACCGCGGCACCCGCGTGCCCCGCGTCTTCATTGCCGGCGATGCCTGCCACACCCACTCCGCGAAGGCCGGCCAGGGTATGAACGTGTCCATGCAGGACGGCTGGAACCTCGGGTGGAAGCTGGGTGCAGTGCTTTCCGGTCGCGCCAACGAGTCGCTGCTGGACACCTACTCCGAGGAACGCCAGGTCATTGCCAAGAACCTGATCGACTTCGACCGTGAGTGGTCCACCCTGATGGCCACCCCGCAGGACAAGCTGCCTGACCCCAAATACCTGGAGGACTTCTACGTCAAGACGGCGGAGTTCCCGGCCGGGTTCATGACCGAGTACCAGCCGTCCCTGATCACCGCGGGCACCGAGCACCAGGACCTGGCCGCCGGTTACCCCGTGGGCAAGCGCTTCAAATCCGCTCGTGTCATGCGCGTGTGCGACGCCTACGCGCTGCACCAGGGTCACCAGGCCACCGCGGACGGCCGCTGGCGCATCCACGTCTACGCGGACCGCGCCGCGGCAGGCGAGGAATCGGCGACGTCGCGCTTCGCCGAGTGGCTGCAGAACGATCCCAAGTCCCCGCTGGTTGCCTATCGCCGCGAGGGCGACGACGACGCCACCCTCTTCGACGTGGACGTCACCTACCAGCAGCAGTACACGGACATGGACGTCACCCAGGTGCCCCGGGTCTTCCGGCCGCAGATCGGCCCGCTGGAGCTGAACTACTGGGAGCGCGTTTACGCCACGCTGCCGGACGAGGACATCTACGAGGAGCGCCAGATCAGCCGCGACGGCGCCGTCGTAGTCGTCCGTCCCGATCACTACGTCGCCGCCGTCCTACCCCTGGACGCAACCGGCGAACTGGCCTCGTTCTTCGAGGGCGTCCTCACTTAGCCTTGGTCCACCGATGAGCATGCTGGGCTTGGGTCGCAATTAAAGACGGGATGCCCGTCTGACCGGGAAGAATGGGACTTGTTCAGGGTTCCGTTCCACCGCGATGAGAGGGCATCTCGC
>NZ_JAVKPR010000084.1:0-627 GCF_040980905.1 Kocuria sp. CPCC 205235 | reverse complement strand
ATACCGTCGCCCGCTCCAGGGTGAGACGACAGCCGACCCGGCCCTGGCGTTGCGGGACTGGCTGCGGGCGTATGCGAAGAAGCACCCGCGGTGGGGATACCGCAGGGCCTACCACGATGCCCGCGGCGAGGGGTGGGTCGTGAACCACAAGAAGATCCAACGGCTCTGGCGCGAGGAAGGGCTGCGCGTCCCGCAGCGGCGTCGCCGCAAACGCGTTGGGTCTTCGACCGTCGACGCCCCGGCAGCGGTCGCACCGAACCTCGTGTGGGCGGTGGACTTCCAGTTCGACGCGGACGAGCAGGGCCGTCCGATCAAGATCTGCTCCATCGTCGACGAGCACACCCGCGAGTGCATCGGCGGGCTCGTCGAACGGTCGATCACCGCGGACCGGCTCACCGCCCACCTCGAGGACCTCGTCGCCGTCCGGGGCGCCCCCGCGGTGCTCCGATCCGACAACGGCCCCGAGTTCATCAGCGACGCGATGGCCGACTGGGCCGGCACCCGCACCGGCCTGTTCTACATCCCGCCCGGCTCGCCCTGGCACAACGGGTACGTCGAGTCGTTCAACAGCAGGCTCCGCGACGAGTGCCTGAACATCAACAGCTTCTACTCGCTGCTCCACGCCCA
>NZ_JAVKPR010000012.1:0-97447 GCF_040980905.1 Kocuria sp. CPCC 205235 | reverse complement strand
CCTGGAAGACCTCGACCCCTACCCGGCCAGCGACGCACCTCGACCGTCTACACCGTCAACTGCGATGAGCCAGTTATCTACTCAATGGACTAAAATCACCCTGAGGGCAGTATTGCCGTGCGCACGTGCGGCCTACCCCGATCTATCAGGTCGATCCGTTGAAGCACTGAGCTTGAGCGGACCGACACAACACCTCGACGCAAAGGACACTTATCCGTGGACCTGTTTGAGTACCAGGCACGCGACCTGTTCGAAAAGCACGGTGTTCCCGTGCTGGCCGGCATTGTCGCCACCACCCCCGAAGAAGCCAAGGCAGCAGCAGAGAAGATCGGCGGCGTGACCGTCGTCAAGGCACAGGTCAAGGTTGGCGGTCGCGGCAAGGCCGGCGGTGTGAAGGTCGCCAAGACTGCCGATGAGGCCTACCAGTACGCCAAGGACATCCTCGGCATGGACATCAAGGGCCACACCGTTCACCGCGTCATGATCGCTGAGGGTGCGGACATCGCCGAGGAGTACTACTTCTCGGTGCTGCTGGACCGCTCCAACCGCTCCTACCTCGCCATGTGCTCCGTTGAGGGCGGCATGGAGATCGAGCAGCTGGCCGTGGAACGTCCCGAGGCCCTGGCCCGTGTGGACGTGAACCCGGCGGAAGGCATCACCGAGGCCAAGGCCCGCGAGATCGTGGAGCAGGCCAAGTTCGACGCCGAGACCGCTGAGAAGATCGTGCCCGTTCTCGTGAAGCTGGGCGAGGTCTACACCAAGGAAGACGCCACCCTGGTGGAGGTCAACCCGCTGGTCAAGACCGGCAACGGCGACGTTCTGGCTCTCGACGGCAAGGTCTCCCTGGATGACAACGCTGAGTTCCGTCACGAGGACCACGCAGCCCTGGCTGACAAGTCCTCCGCCGATCCCCTCGAGGAGAAGGCCAAGGAGAACGACCTCAACTACGTCAAGCTCGACGGCGAAGTGGGCATCATCGGCAACGGTGCCGGTCTCGTGATGTCCACCCTGGACGTCGTTGCCTACGCCGGCGAGAAGCACGGCAACGTGAAGCCCGCCAATTTCTTGGACATCGGCGGTGGCGCTTCCGCAGAGGTCATGGCCGCCGGCCTGGACGTCATCCTCAACGACCCCCAGGTCAAGTCCGTGTTCGTGAACGTGTTCGGCGGCATCACCGCGTGTGACGCGGTCGCCAACGGCATCGTGAAGGCCCTGGAAATCCTGGGCGACTCCGCCACCAAGCCCATCGTGGTTCGTCTGGACGGTAACAATGTCGAAGAGGGTCGCCAGATCCTCGCCGACGCCAACCACCCGTTGGTCACCTCCGCGGAAACCATGGACTCCGGCGCCGACAAGGCCGCCGAGCTGGCCCACTCCGCCAAGTAATCGCCCACGCGTAGATCTATCAGGAAGAAGACATGTCGATCTTTTTGAACAAAGACTCCAAGGTCATCGTTCAGGGCATCACCGGCGGCGAAGGCACCAAGCACACCGCCCGTATGCTCGCAGCCGGCACCCAGGTGCTCGGCGGTGTCAACGCCCGTAAGGCCGGCACCACGGTGAACCACAAGGACAAGGACGGCCAGGACGTAGAGCTGCCCGTTTTCGGTTCCGTCACCGAAGCAGTGTCCGAGACCGGTGCGAACGCGTCCATCGTGTTCGTGCCGCCGGCCTTCTGCAAGGACGCCGTGATTGAGGCCATTGATGCCGAGGTCCCGCTCATCGTGGTGATCACCGAGGGCATCCCGGTTCAGGACTCTGCTGAGTTCTGGGCCCACGCCAAGGCGAACACCGGCGCGGACGGCAAGCCCAAGTCCCGCATCATCGGCCCCAACTGCCCCGGCATCATCTCCCCCGAGGAGTCCCTGCTGGGCATCACCCCGGCCAATATCACCGGTAAGGGCAAGCTGGGCCTGGTCTCCAAGTCCGGCACCCTGACCTACCAGATGATGTACGAGCTGCGTGACCTGGGCTTCACCACCGCCATCGGTATCGGCGGTGACCCGGTCATCGGTACCACGCACATCGACGCTCTGGAAGCCTTCGAGGCGGATCCGGAAACCGAGGCCATCGTGATGATCGGTGAGATCGGTGGCGACGCAGAGGAGCGCGCCGCTGACTTCATCAAGGCCAACGTGACCAAGCCGGTCGTCGGCTACGTTGCTGGCTTCACGGCTCCCGAGGGCAAGACCATGGGCCACGCGGGCGCCATCGTCTCCGGCTCCTCCGGAACCGCTCAGGCCAAGAAGGAAGCACTCGAGGCTGCCGGCGTGAAGGTGGGCAAGACTCCCTCTGAGACCGCCCAGCTCATGCGCGAGATCTTCGAAGGCAAGTAAGCGGCGCGCGGCCGGTTGACCCGGCCCGCACACAACGACGCCGCTCGCCCACCTTAGTGGGGGAGCGGCGTCGGCGTTTATGCGGAGACTTTGGGGGCCTGGGTCAGGCGAGCACGATGGTGCGGTTGCCGGAGATCACCACGCGGCCCTCCGCATGCCATTTGACGGCTCGCGACAGTGCCTGGGTCTCGGCGTCGGAGCCAACGGCCACCAGGTCACTGGGGGTGTGCGCGTGGTCCACGGGGATGACCCGCTGGGCAATGATGGGACCCTCGTCCAAATCAGAGGTGACGTAGTGCGCGGTGGCGCCCACCATTTTCACGCCGCGGTCGTAGGCCTGGTGGTACGGCTTGGCACCCTTGAACGAGGGCAGGAACGAGTGGTGGATGTTGATGCACTTGCCGGACAGGGCGCGCGTGAGATCGTCCGAGAGGATCTGCATGTAGCGGGCAAGCACGACCAGCTCGGTGTCGTAGTGATCCACGAGCTCCAACAGCTCGGCCTCCGCCTGGGGCTTGGTGTCCTTGGTGACCGGGACATGGTGGAACGGAATGCCGTAGAAGTCCACGAGCGGCTGGAGATCGGTGTGGTTGGACACCACGGCCACGATCTCGATGGGCAGCGAGTTGACCCGCTGCCGGTGCAGCAGGTCCGCGAGGCAATGCGAAACCTTGGAGACCATGATCAGTACGCGGGTCTTCTTCCGTGCATTGACCAGACGGAATCGCATGCGGTGTCGATCGGCGACGGGTTGGAACCCCTCGGTGAGAGATTCCGTGGTGACCGTTCCCGGGTCACTCATGGTGTGGCACCGGATGAAGAACTCACTGTTGTGACGGTCGGAGAAATGCTTGACGTCGAAGATGTCGCAGCCCTGATTCGTGAGGTTCGACGCCACAGCGCTGACCAATCCGTAAGCCTCGGGGCAGTGGACGGTCAAGATGTGTTCATCGGGTGTGGACAGCGGGGCGAACATCAGTGGGATCTCCTAGGACAACAGTGACAACGGCACGTGAGAGGGCCGTAGACGATCCTATCGGTGAGTCCGGTCCCCAAGCCATGCGGACGATGTCCGTGAGAGCGATATCTCGCGATTGATGCGCGGCGAGCGTGTGCCGCACGGGGGGGCGTTTACAACCGGTGGCCACCAGAGCGGACGGTAGGAGCCCGTCCGGCGCGGGGAGAGGTGCGCCTCTGTTAGAGAACCAGCAGCCACCGGCAGGCGTATACGCCTCAACGGGATGAAGCCGTGGGCTGAGCGGCTATCAACGCAGGGCATCAGCCACAAAGCACCCCCCAGTGCAAGTGTGGTGATTTATCCCGTGCGAAGTCTCCCGTTGTGGTGGTTTCGAGAACCACAGGTCAAAGAATATCGGAAATATGCGGTCACCAGTAACCTGCCGATCGATCTGTGCAGCGAACGCGTACGTTCTACCCCACCGGTGAATTGTTTGGAATGGACTTGTTACCAAGTCGTAACCATTCGCGGGCTAGGGCCAATGTCAGTCCTCGCCCGATGATAGGAGAGTTACTGCAGACCAGAGCATGAATATGCATATTACATCCGCGCAATTTGTGGGCCAAAGTGGGGACAAGTCATGTTGGGTCGTTTAATACAACGCGCGAGTTCGGAAGCTTGCGTTTCGTAAACCACCGGCCCAGACCCCTGCCAACCAAACCTCGTTATGCAACGGTGGTATTAAAAGCCATCCCCAGGAGGTACGTCGCGATGGCTGCGCCGTAGCCGATGGCCAGCTGTCGCAGTCCTCGCTTGAGCGGAGATGCACCGGAGAGCAGACCCACGCAGCCACCGGTGAACAGCAGCGCAAGGCCCACGAGGAACATGCCCACGAGCAACGCCATGCCTCCGCCCAGTCCGAAGAAATACGGGAGGATGGGAATGATCGCGCCGGATGCGAAAAAACAGAAACTCGAAGCGGCCGCTCCCAGGTCCGTGCCGAGAGCTTGGTTGTCGTCCGATCCCCTCGGGTCGTCGTATTCGACATTCTGGTCACGGCTGAGCGCGGCGCGCGCCTTGGCGTCCTGGAAGGACAAGGACGGGTCACAGTCGCACTCGAAGTGGCCGAGCCGCTCGGCAGCGCGGTGTTCCGCGGCTTCCTCGGTCATGCCCCTGGCCCGATAGATCAGGGTCAACTCGTTGGCGTCGAGATCGAGTTCCGGGGCGACCTCGAGGGTCACCTGCGTGGGGCGCGAGGCATCCAGGAGTTCGCGTTGTGAGCGGACGGAGACGAACTCTCCCGCACCCATGGACAGCGCACCGGCCAGCAGGCCCGCAATGCCCGAGACCATGACGATCGAACTGGACACACCCGTGGCACCAATGCCCATGATGAGGGCCAAGTTGGAGACCAACCCGTCGTTCGCGCCGAAGACCGCTGCGCGGAAGTTGCCGGACAACCTGGTGCGGCCGTCGGTGGCCAGGGCCCGAATGATCTCCTCGTGGACGGCCTCGTCCGCGGCCATCGCCTCCGAGGCGTCCGGGTCCTCACGGTACGGGGACCGGGATTCTGCCCGCTGCAACAGCGCGAGAACGAAGACCGTGCCAAAGTGCTTGGCGAGGAACATGAGCGCACTGGCGCGCAGTGACGGTCGCCCGGGTTTGTCAGCGTACGGACCCAGGAGCCTCCGCCAGTGCTCCGCGTGACGGCCCTCGGCCACGGCGACCTGGTGCAGAATCTCACCTTGCTGGCCGGATGCCCGATCCGCAAGGTGCTGGTAGATCGCCGCCTCCGCCAATTCGTCGGCCAGATAATGGCGCCAACGGCGGATTTGTGCGGATGTGGGTTCGGTGGACGGCGTGTGGTCGGAATGGGGTGATTCTGAAAATCCCATGGGGCAAGATCTTACGCCGCTGCCTCGATTCCGGGTTTCGGGAATCCGAAAACAAGCCAACCGCGACCGAAACCTGGGTCGCGGTTCGCACGTGGGCCTCATTCGGGCCACGTAGGCTGCGTGGTCAGCGCGGACGACGCCGCAGGATCGCGGAGGCGGCCACGCCCACCAGAATGCCCCAGAAGGCGGACACGATGCCGAACGGCTGGATGCCGGACACCGTGACGACCAGAGTGATCAGGGCGGCCTCGATCACCGCGGGTTGGTGATCACCCTGGTGCATGGAGTCGAACATGGAGCCCTGAAGCGCCCCGAGCAGTGCGACGCCCGCCAGTGCGGAAATGAGTCCGGGCGGGATCGCGGAGAACAGAGTGACGATCGTTGAGGCGAAGGCGCCGAACAGGATGTAGAAGGCACCGCACGCAATGCCGGCGACGTAGCGGCGTCGATGTTTCGGGGTGGGCCTCGGGGCTCGTGGCAATACCCGCGGTGACCGCGGCGAGGTTCAGCGCGTGCGATCCGAACGGCGCGAACAGGATGGAGGCGATCCCACTCGCGCCCAGGAGCGCACGGTCGTTGGGCGGGAAATCCGCGGTCTTCATCATGGCCAGGCCCGGAGCGTTCTGGCCGGCCGCGGTCACGATGAGCAGAGGGATGGAAATTCCGGCGATCGCGGCCCACGAGAACGTGGGCATGGTGAACTCCGGCACCGTCAATCCGAAGTCGGGGGAGACGGCGTTGATGGCTCCGGTCAGCCAGGCCACCAGGACACCCAACCCCATCGCGACGAACACGGCGTAGCGGGGAATGAAGCGCTTGCCCAGCAGGTAGCCGATGACCAGTGCGCCTGCGGGGGCGGGGTTCTCGACGACGGACGGTGCCACCTGAATGGAGAAAGGCAGAAGCACGCCGGCGAGCACGGCGGCCGTGATGGGCTTGGGAATCGCGTCCAGAATCTTGCCGAACCACCCGGTGACGCCCAGAATCAGGCCCAACACGGCGGTGACGATGTAGGCGCCGATGGCGTCCGAGAACGAGAAGTTGCCCAGCGATGTGATCAGTAGAGCGGCACCCGGGATCGACCATGCGACCATGACCGGTTGTCTGAACCACCAGCTGCACAGCACGCAGGTAATTCCCGACCCCACGGAAATCGCCCACACCCACGAGGCAGTTTGTTCGGAGTTCAGTCCCGCCGCTCGAGCGGCCTCCAGCACCACGAGGAGCGGACCCGCGTAGGAGACGACCACAGCCACGAACCCAGCGAGGGTCGCTGACAGGGACCAGTCCTTCCCGAGCGAATACTTCGGGGCGTTCTGCGACGGCCGGGTTGAGGTGCTCACGGTTCTCCCGCTGGTGAGGTGGTGTGCTGGGCTCAGCTCACCATATGGGGAAAATCACAGTGAGGGAAATATGAATGCTGCGTGACTTAATCTGAATTACATATCAGTGTCGGTGGGGCACTGCTCAGGATCGATCACGGTCAACGTGCCGGTGCGCCCCTCGGGGACGGGGAAGCTGCCCGTACCCCAGTGGAAGGCGTACGGATCGTCGCACGAGCGACCGTCGCGCAGCGCGGTCAATACGCGGTGGGCGGCCTCTTCGGGTTCGTGCGGTCCAGAAGTCCACGGCTGATCCGGGGCCAACGGAAGGTTCCAGCCGGCGTTCTCGAAGTATTCGGTGCGGTGGGGCCACTCCTCCGGCGGTAGCTGGTGCGCCGAGCTGACGGCGCATTCGGCGCCGCCTGGGCCGGTGCGGACCCAGGCGGCCGGCGTGTCAGAACCAGCGGGGGCGCCGTCGTATTCGAGGACGAGGAAATCGTTCCACAGGAGGTCGACAATGGCTCCGGCGAACAGCGCCTGGAGTTTCTCCCACTCGGCGGCCGAATGGCATGGTTCCGTGATGTCAACCACACCGATGCCGGCCCGCTCGAGTCTGTGACGGCCCACGGGGACTGGCGTCTCCGGGTTGACGGTGGGGCACATGAATTTCACTCCGAACGCAAGAAAACGGCGGCCGATCAGGGAGAACAATCCTTGAGGATCATTCGCAGCAAGGTGTGCTGCTGATGCTTACGGTAACTATCCACGTGTGCCCGGTCGATACCCCGCGCGATTATGACTCCACTGCCCGCGCACGAATCAGGGTGACAGGAGAGAACGAATGTCGTTGGCGGTGATGGCGGAGGAGAACGCGCGGTCGTCGTCGAGCACCGCGGCGAACAGATCGGCCTTGCGCTGCTTGAGTTCCATGACCTTTTCCTCAATGGTGTTCTCAGCCACCATCCGGTACACCATGACCTTCTTGGACTGTCCGATGCGGTGCGTTCGGTCCACGGCCTGGTTCTCCGTGGCGGGGTTCCACCACGGATCCAACAGGTAGCAATAGTCGGCCTCGGTTAGGTTGATACCGAAGCCACCGGCCTTCAGGCTCACCAGGAACACGGGCGCTCGGCCACTGCGGAACTTGTCGAGTGCTCCCGCGCGATCCCGCGTGGAACCGTCCAGGTAGCTGTACGGGATCTTGGCCTCGTCCAATCGCGCGGCAACCAGTTTCAGGAAGCTCGTGAACTGGCTGAACACCAGCGGGCGGTGGCCCTCGGCCACGATCTGGGGTAGCTGTTCGAACAGTGCGTCGAGTTTGGATGAGGACGCCGTGGACTCCGGATCCACGAGGGCGGGGTCCAGCGCGAGCATGCGCAGCGTGGTCAGCGACTGGAAGATCGTGAACCGGTTCCGGTCGAAGTTCTGCAGCAGACCCAGAATCTTGGCCCGCTCCCGCTGCAGGCGCCGGTCGTAGGCGGTGCGGTGAGCTTGATTCAGACCCACGTGCTGGGTGTGCTCGAGCTTGGGGGGAAGCTGCAGGTCGACGTCGTCCTTGGTGCGGCGGAGCATGAACGGTCGAATTCTCGAGCGCAGCCGTGACAGAACATCGGGGTCCTGTGCGCGTTCAATGGGCGTCTGATAGTGCTCCGTGAACTTCTTCTTGGACGGGAACAGGCCCGGAGCCGTCAGGGAGAACAGGGACCACAACTCGGAGAGGTTGTTCTCCATGGGGGTGCCGGTGATGGCCAGTTTGAACCGGGCGGAGAGATCTTTGACCGCCCGGTAGGCCTTGGTGCGCGGATTCTTGACGAACTGGGCCTCATCCATGATCACGCCGGCCCAGGGGAGGGACTGGTAGAGATCGGCCTCCAGCCGGAGCAGAGTGTAGGAGGTAAGCACAACGTGAGCGCCGCTGGCCGTCTCGGGCAAGTGCTGGCGCGTGGAGTTCATGGTCTCGATGGTCAAAGACGGCGCGAATCGCTTCAGCTCGGACGTCCAGTTGGCCACCACGGACGTGGGCGCCACCACGAGGAAAGGTGGTAGCTCGGGGTCCAGCTCGCGAGCTCGGAGGATCGCGGCAATCGTCTGGACGGTCTTACCCAGGCCCATGTCGTCCGCCAGGATGCCGCCCAGGGAGTGATCCCACAGGAAACTCAGCCAGCGGTAACCCTCGTACTGGTACGGGCGGAGGTTGGCCTGCAGCGACTCGGGCTTCGCGGGCGCGGGGATCTCCTGCAGGTTCGCCAGTGCTCGCACGCCGGTGCGCCACTGGTCGGCCTGCTGGGTGTCGGTGGCGATGTCCTCGAACTGTTCCCACAACCCGGCCTGGTACCGGTTCAGCGACAGCGGCGCGTTCTTGTCCTCCTGGAGCGAGCGGGCCTCGGCGATGAGCTGTTTGAGTCGCAAGAATTCGGGGCGGTCCAACGGGAAGTAGGAACCGTCAGGCATGAGCATGACGTCTTGGCCCACGTCCAGGGCCTGGAAGATGTCCGAAAACGGTACGTAGTGTTCGCCCACCTTGATGGTGACGCCCAGTCCGAACCAGTCACGGTGTTCCGTGGGTGCGGTGGACACGGTGATTTCCGGCGCGCGGGTCACTTCCTGGTACGCGGGGAGCCCGCCACTCTCCTCGATGCGCAGGTCCGGGACCTTACGCAGCAGGGGGAGCCACACCCGGATGAAGCGCAGTGCATCCGCAGCGGCATAGGAGCTGCGCTTGAAGTCCAGGTCCGGGATCCTCCTGTGCACGGCTTGCACCACCGAGGACTCCCAGCGGGACTCGCGGTTCACGGGTTCGTCAGCGAGCGGATTCAGCGGTCGGAACGGCAACCGGATCCGTTCGCGCCCCTTCTGATACTCCCACTCCCACTCCACACGCTCGGTGAGGTCGTCGTGGTGGACGGTCAACACCATTTCCGGGTCGGCCACCTGGGGTAATTCGAGGGAACGGTCCTTGGCGGTGACGTCCATGCTCTGGTGCAATCGCGGGAAGTACCGTTCGAAGAACTCGTCCACCCCGTCCCGTGGAATAGTCAGTTCTTCCGCGCGGTCCAGGAACGATCGTTGCTGTTGATTCAAGCGCGTGGCCAGCGGGACCATGTGCAACGGGAACTGGTTGAGGTCGTCCGCCAGCTCGAGTTCGGGGGGCTGGGCCTCGGGGAAGAACAAACCGTGCCCCGGTTGTCCGATGATCCGGGTCCAGTGCAACGGGACCTCGCTATCGCCCATGACCAGGTGCGGATACAGCTTGAGGGCGCCGTTCTCGTCCGAGCTGACGCTGACCTCGAACCGCCCGGCGGGGCCAACCTGGACCGGTTGGCCGGTGCCCTGGGACACGAGAGGAATGCCGAGTGACTCGGCCCGATTCAGAATGGGCCACAGCAGGGGAGAGGTGTAGCGCTCCATGTGCAACTGATGGCGGTCCACGGCATAGGAACCCCGGTGGGATTCGGAGAGCGCTCGCAGTTCCTCGAACCAGTCGAGCTGGTCCTCGCTGAGCCGCCCCGACCTGGCGTGGTTGGCCAGATTCCCCCAGTCGATGCCGGTGTGGATCCATCCGGAGCGTTGGCCGCGCAGCACCGGCCGGGCGGTCAGGGTGACCGGCACGGCGTTCTGGTCCTGCTGCCAGGCCCGAGGGCCGCGGTGTTGGACACGGGACAGGTTCAGTTCCAGCGCGACCGAGGGGCCGTTCTCCGGGTCCGTCACCACGCGATCGTGGTCGGAGCCGGGGACAATGCGGGACAGTTCGCTACGCCAGTCGGTTGTGAGCCCAGTGGGCCGAGCGCTCGCGAAATGTACGTCACCATCCATGCCAATTACCGTACCGCCCTCGGGCGACACGCAAAGTCCACGTGTGGTGAGGGCGACTGTCACACGGGCGTCCCGCAGCGGCGTCGGAAACCTATAATCAAGACGAACCTGATTTATTTTCACGGCGCCGTAGGGCGCAGACGGAGGATTTGTGGCAGACGCCGCCGGGCTCCACACGGGAGACCACGCCATTGCATCGGGACCCCAAGAAGTTGAGTATCTACGCTGGAACGACGCTGTGGCCAGGGCTTTCTTTGGCACACAGGCATCCGGTGAACTGGTCCACTTGGACCTGGACGACAAAACCCTCGAGAAGATCGGCGCGGAATTCGGCTTGGACGGGCCCTCCGCATTGCGGGCGATGGCCGATTCCGTCACACCATTGCTGGTGGCCGACGGATCTCGCCGTTCCATGTTCGACGCGTTCAACAAGCTAACGGAAGCCTGGTACCGCGCATCGCGGCGTCAGCTCAACGATCTCAACAGGATCGGCCCGCCGCCCGTGGTGGCCCTGCTGGCCCTGTTCTCGCTGGCCGGACGACACATGTCCGCGCTGGCCGCGCGCACGGGAAACAAGTCGGTGTCGGCGTTCTACCTACCGTTGGCCGTGCTTTTGCAGGCCGGTCAGGACAACGCGAAGGCACTCGAAACGGCCGTCCGCAAGGATTCCGAGATGTACTGGGACGCCCTGCGTTACTGGCTGGAACTGTTCGACGGTCAGGTCGGTCTGCCCTCCGCGTACGCCGTGAACCACCGCCCGGTGGGTCTCGCACTGTCGCAGACGATGTTCGGCGAGGCCGAGCTGCGTCAGCTGCACCGCATGTTCGAGGACCTCGAACTGACCACGGCGCAGGGAATGAGCGCGCAGGAGCTGGGCATCTACGTAGACTTTTGGCTCGACATCGCGGACACGGACGTGTCCAAGGGGATGCGCCGGATCTGGTCCAACCCGCTCACCCGCGACGCAGGCCTGCAGGTCGCGCTCGCCCAGTTGGGTGCGTGGGAATCTTCCCGCGACGACGACGCCACCATCGCGGTTGCCACCGAACGGCGAGCGTCTCGTCACCTGGGCCCACGTAGCGTCAGCCTGTCGATGACGGACGGCACGGACTACGTTGGCAACCCGATCTTCGAACTCGGATTCGTGGTGCCCAAGCGTCTGATCTCCGGGCGTGAGGTCGAGCTGGCCACCGAGGCCGGACCCCGCACCATGTTCCTGTCCTACATCGGGGACGCCTACCTGGGGATTTCCGCGTACAACTCGCGGATGTCCAGCGAAACACTGCTCTCCGGTGAGCTTGAGCTCAGCAACGGGGATACCGCCATCACCCGTAACCCGCGGCCGGTCGTGGTGTTCGCCAAGGACGCTTATTCGGACACGTTCATCTCGGTGGACCACATTCCCGCGGCGTGGCCCAGCCGCATCATGGTGCAGAACAAGCCCGAGTGGGTTGAGCAGATCACGGCGATCCTGGACGACTCGGCGTCCCCGGATTACCGCATCGTCGGTCCCGGCGAGAACGGTCTGCCGGAGGACTGGGTCCTGTTCGACGACGTTCAGGTGCTGCGCGCCGGTGATCCCATGCTCACGGTCAACGACAACTTCTCGGGGCTCGTCCCCCGACTGGTGCCGGCCGTAACACTGTCCGGTGGCCTGCGAATCCCGGGTGACGTGGACCGGTTCTCGGCGCTGCGCCCGCCGCAGATCACGGTGACCTCAGATTCGGACGCCCCGTTGTCGTTGGAATGCGAATGGCGCAACCCCCACTCGTTCAAGCTGATGTCCACCAAGCTCTCCGCGCCCAGGGTGCCACCGTTCCAGGTGAGCCTGGAGGGCTCGGACCTGATGCGGGACAACAAGACGCTTAAGCCCAACGATTACACGCTGGTTCTCAAGGCCGGTCGCACGGTGAAACAGCGACTGGAATTCCGGGTCCGTGACAGCTCCTTCTACATCACCCAGCGCTCACTGGGTTACGAGGGCGAAATGGTGCACGTGGCGCAGGAGCCCTTGTGGCCCGTCACGGCCACCACGTTGGACGAACTGCCGGACGAGTACGTGCAGGGTTCTTTCGACAACATGGACTCCGTTGAACTGGATCCCGAGTCGCTGAACGTCGAGGTCCCGGAGGTTGCGGGTTGGCATTCTGCCGAGGGACTCATGTTCCCCGAGCGCAGTAACGAGCTGCCCGCCCCGGAGGGCGCGTCCTGTCTGATCACCGGCAAGCACAAGGTGATTCTGCCGCCCATGGACCCCAAGGCAAAGGCACCGTGGATTTTCGGCCGCTGCCGCCACTGCGGGTTGACCAAGCGCTATCCCGGTCGACTCACCAAGCTCTCCGCCGTGGGTCAGACCGGTTCGGTGGAATCGCTGCAGTTCATCGGCCCCGATTACAGCGACTATCCCGAGTCGTGGGCGCCTCTCAAGGACGCCCTGACGTTCTTGGGTGGTGGCAAGCGGGGCAGTCTGTCGATCATCGCCCGTCAGTCCGAGGATTCCGAGCGGTTCGAGGAATGGTTCGTGGGCCACCTGCAGGCCCTGGGATTCCTGGAGGTCATCCGCGACGGCAACTGGACGGTGCGCCGTTGGCAGGTGTGTTCGCCCGCGCTGACCCAGTTGGTGGACGGCTCCGTTCTGCTCACCGGCGGGTGGCGCGCAGAGCAGGAAGAAACCGTTACTGTGGCGGCTGAGGCCCTCGGTGCCGAGGTCGTGGTGCTCTCGCCGGAGGACCACGCGACCACGCTGCTGCAGGACGTGGACCTGGATGCCCTGCGGGACAACCTCCCCGAGGGTATGTGCGACGTGGTCTACGAGGCCGGACCCATCATGCTCGACACCCTGCCCCCGCTGTCCTCGGTGGTGGATTCCCTGCCGCTGATCGAGATGCAGTACAACGGCGTGGCAGAGCACTTCGTGCCCGAGGATGCCACGTGGCAGGCCACGGAGGACCGCAACCAGGCGGGATTGTTCCGCATCAATCACCACCACCGCACCCGCTACGCCTACCGCACCGAGGCCGACGTCGCTTCGGGCCACGCGCGTCCGGTCTCGTCGGCTCTGGGTAAGCACCTGGCCGCGCGTGATTGCGGGACACCTTTGGTCAGCCACGACTCCGAGCTGCAGTTGCTGTCGGTGCCGATTGGCGCCGAACTGCCCGGACTCTACGCCCGCGCTGCGGTGCTGTGCTCGGGTTTGCTGCCGACCAAGGTGGACGAGGACTTCTCCCTGAACTACGGGGACATCTCCGACGAATTCGCGAGCGCCCTGGTGGCCAAGCTGCTGGCCTAGCCCAAACCACGGAGGATGATTGCGCCGCTCGGCCGGGTAGAAATGCCCGTCCGGGCGGCGCTTTCCGTTTCGAATTCGCTTAGAGTAGTGGCAGCTGTCACCTGATACTGAGTAGTAACAAGACGCCTCGATCCGGGTCGTTCCACGTCCGGCCCACACTTGCGAACATAACTATGAGTGATTCCTCGACCATGCCCTCAGCAAATTCCGGCTCCTCCGCGACCGAGCTCACCGATACTCCACCTGGTGCCCCTCCTCACCACCGAGACAAGATTCCCGTCAACTGGCGCGTCCTGATCGCCTCTGGCGTGCTGATCATTGCGCTGTCCGCGTGGGCCATGCTGGCCCCCGAGCAGGCCGACACCGTGATCGGTGGTGTCGTGGCGTGGGTGGCCAAATACCTCGGCTGGTTCTACATCCTCACCGCAACCCTGGTCATCGTGTTCGTGGTGATCGTGGCCGTGAGCAAACAGGGCAACATCAAGATGGGCCCTGACCACGCGAAACCGCAGTTCAACATGTTCACGTGGACGGCCATGCTGTTCGCGGCGGGTATCGGCGTGGACCTCATGTTCTTCTCCGTGTCCGAACCGGTCAGCCAGTACTACGCCCCACCTGTGGGCGACGGGCAGAACCTGGAGGCCGCACGGCAGGCCGTGGTGTGGACCCTGTTCCACTACGGCATCACCGGTTGGGCCATGTACGCGCTGATGGGCATGGCTTTCGGCTACTTCGCCTACCGGTTCGGTATGCCGCTGAGCATCCGCTCGGCTCTATACCCGCTGATCGGCAAACGCATTCACGGTCTCGCCGGCGACGCCGTGGACACCGCCGCGCTGCTGGGCACCATTTTCGGCGTGGCCACCTCCCTGGGTATCGGTGTGGTGCAGCTGAACTTCGGCCTGCAGTATCTGTTCGGGGTCCCCGAGAACCTCGCGGTGCAAGCAGCCCTGATCGCCTTGGGCGTGCTCATGGCGGTGGCCTCGTGCGTGTCCGGCGTGGACAAGGGCATTCGCCGGTTGTCCGAGCTGAACATCATCCTGGCCATCGGGCTCATGCTGTACGTGTTGATCGCGGGCCGTACGGCGTTCCTGCTGGACGCCATTGTCATGAACATCGGCGACTTCTTGGCGCGCTTCCCGGACATGACACTGAACACCTTCGCGTTCGAGGCGCCCCAGGAATGGCTGAGCGGTTGGACCCTGTTCTTCTGGGCCTGGTGGATCGCGTGGGCGCCGTTCGTCGGTTTGTTCCTGGCGCGCATCTCCCGCGGCCGTACCCTGCGCCAGTTCGTGGTCGGCACCATGACGGTCCCGTTCGCGTTCATCCTGCTGTGGATCTCGATCTTCGGTAACTCCGCGCTGGACCTGGTGGTCGGGGGCGACGCCGTATTCGGTGAGGTGGCCATGAGCACCCCCGAGCGAGCCTTCTATTCGCTGCTTGCCGAGTACCCCGGCGCAACGATCGCGGCCTCCATCGCGACGTTCACCGGTCTGTTGTTCTACGTGACCTCCGCCGACTCCGGCGCGCTGGTCATGAGTAATTTCACCTCCAAGATCGACGACCCGAACCAGGACGGCCCCAAGTGGCTGCGCGTGTTCTGGGCGGTCGGCACCGGCGTGCTCACCCTGGCCATGCTGTTGGTGGGTGGCGTCACCACGTTGCAGAACGCAACCCTGATCATGGGGCTGCCGTTCTCCGTGGTGATGTATTTGATCATGATCGGACTGTGGCGGGCCTTGCGCGTGGAAGCCAGCCGATCGGCGTCGTCCGCGGCGGCCAGTCGATCCGCAGTGGCTGGCCGCACCGGCCGCGAGACGCACTGGCGCTCGCGACTCACCAGGCTGGGCAACTATCCGGGCGGTCGCACCGCGCAACGCTACATCCACGACGTCGCGGCGCCCGCCTTGAAGACCTTGGCCGCCGAAATCCGGGAGACCGGCGCGGAGGTCACGGTCGAATGCACGCAGATCCCGGACAATCCCTCGGTCGACCAAGTCTGCATGCACGTGAATCTGGAACCCGAGCGTGATTTCACGTACCAGGTGTATCCCGTGGCGTTCCCCACGCCCGGCTTCGGCGGCTTCCGAACCAACCCCGATTCGGACCTGTACTACCGACTGGAAGTGTTCACCGCGACCGGTTCACTGGGCTACGACGTGCTGGGATACACCCCGGAGCAGCTCATCAACGACGCCCTGGACGGTTACGAACGCCACCTCGAATTCATCCGGCTCAACCATGAACACCCCGGAAGCACCCAGATTGGTCTGACCACTAGTGAGACCATTACCTGGAGCGAAGACTTCTCTGAACCCAAGGAGGAAACACGATGAGCAACACCCTGTACATCGACGGACAGTGGGTCCCCGCGATCGACGGTGGCACTCGCACCATCACCTGCCCCGCTGACGGCACCGAGGTGGCCGTGGTCGCCGAGGCCACGAGTGAGGACACCGAGCGCGCGATTGCCGCGGCCCGGGCCGCCGCGGACGACGAGCGCTGGGCGAGCGTGCCGGCTCCGGAACGCGGAAGCTTCCTGTTGCGGGTGGCGGCCACCCTGCGCGATCGTTCCGAAGAGTTCTCCCTGGCGGAGTCCAAGGACACGGGCAAGCGAATCGACGAGTCCCGCCAGGACATGTCCGACATCGCGAACTGCTTCGAGTACTTCGGCAAGATTGCAGCGGCGGATGCCGGCCGCATCGTCGATGCCGGTGATCCCGACGTGGTCAGCCGAATCGTTCACGAACCCGTGGGTGTGTGCGGCATGATCACCCCGTGGAACTACCCGCTGCTGCAGGCCGCGTGGAAGATCGCACCGGCGCTGGCCGCCGGCAACACCTTTGTGCTCAAGCCCGCCGAACTGACTCCGCACACCGCGATCCTCATGATGCAGGTGCTCGAGGACCTCGGGCTGCCCGCCGGCGTGGGCAACCTGGTGTTGGGCGCGGGCGCGCAGGCGGGTGCTCCGCTCTCCAGCGATCCTCGCGTGGATCTGGTGTCCTTCACCGGCGGCCTGGTGACCGGTCGCGTGATCGCGGCCGAAGCGGCGTCGACGGTCAAGAACGTGGCTCTGGAGCTGGGCGGCAAGAACCCCAACGTGATCTTCGCGGACGCCGAGTACGACGCCGCGCTGGACAACGCGCTCAACGGCGCGTTCATCCACTCCGGCCAGGTGTGCTCCGCCGGGGCGCGACTGGTGATTGAGGAATCTATCGCGGAGAAGTTCGTGACCGATCTGGTGCGCCGAGCCGAACAGATTCAGCTGGGCGGGCCGTTCGACGAGAAGGCCGAGACCGGCGCGCTGATCTCCGAGGCCCACCGTGACAAGGTGCACGCCTACGTGGAGCGGGCCCGCGAGCAGGGCGCTCGGGTGCGCTGCGGTGGCCAGTTCGCGGAAGGACCTTCGGCGGACGGATCGCTAGACCTCGGCAAGGGCGTGTTCTACCTGCCCACCGTGATCGACCAGTGCACGAGCGAGATGGACTGCGTGTACGACGAGGCCTTCGGCCCCACCGTGACGGTGGAAACCTTCCGTACCGAGGAAGAAGCCATCGAGATCGCCAACGACACCAACTACGGCCTGGCCGGAGCCGTGTGGACCCAGGATGCGGGCCGCGCTCAGCGCGTGGCCGGCAAACTGCGCCACGGAACCGTGTGGATCAACGACTTCGGTCCGTACCTGCCCCAGGCGGAGTGGGGCGGCATGAAGCAGTCCGGTGTGGGCCGCGAACTGGGCTTCCACGGACTGGCCGAGTACCAGGAGACCAAACACATCTACCAGAACACCCGCCCCGCGGTGACCGGCTGGTTCGCCGAGCACTGAGCGGCCCGACTGGACCTCACCGAGCACCGAAGAACGACCGATGGGAGAAACTGTGACCACTACTGAAAACGTGGCTACCTACGATTACGTTGTTGTCGGAGCGGGCTCCGCCGGCGCCGTGATCGCGGCGCGCCTGAGCGAGAACCCGAACGTGAGCGTGGCCCTGCTCGAAGCCGGCGCCCACGATGAGAACGTGCCGGAAGTCCTGACGCTCGACCGCTGGATGGAACTGCTCGAATCCGGCTACGACTGGGATTACCAGATCGAACCGCAGGAGAACGGCAACTCGTACATGCGCCTGGCCCGCGCCAAGGTGCTGGGCGGTTGCTCGTCGCACAACTCGTGCATCGCCTTCTGGGCACCCGCCGAGGACATGGACGAATGGGAGTCCAAGTTCGGGGCCGAGGGCTGGAACGCGGAGACGGCCTTCCGGTTGTACAAGAAACTCGAGAACAATGAGGACCCCGGATCCCACCACGGCCACGACGGGCCCGTGCGGCTGCGCCAGGTCCCCGCCGTGGATCCCTGCGGCGTGGCGGTTCTCGACGCCGCCGAACAGGCCGGGATTCCGCGCGCTGACTTCAACACCGGCAAAACGGTGACCCAGGGCGCGAACTTCTTCCAGATCAACGCGCGCGAGGACGGAACCCGCTCCTCGTCCTCGGTGAGCTACCTGCACCCGATCCGGGACCGTGAAAACCTCACGATCCTGACCGGCACCCAGGCCAAACGAATCGTGGTCGACGAGAACCAGCGAGCCACCGGCGTGGAGGTCACGGACAACGCTTTCGGTCGTGCGCACGTGATCTCGGCCAACCGCGAGGTCGTCGTCTCCGCCGGTGCGATCGACACGCCCAAGCTGCTCATGCTCTCGGGAATCGGTCCGGCCGAGCACCTCACCGAGGTGGGCGTGGACGTGCTGGTGGACTCCCCGGGCGTGGGCTCGCACCTGCAGGATCACCCGGAGGCCGTGATCCAGTGGGAGGCCAAGCAGCCCATGGTCGAGGACTCCACCCAGTGGTGGGAGATCGGCCTGTTCGCCCAGGTGGACGACGGATTGGACCGCCCGGACCTGATGATGCACTACGGCAGCGTGAACTTCGACATGCACACCTACCGCCACGGGTACGCCACGGCGGACAACGCGTTCTGCCTGACCCCCAACGTGACCCACGCTCGTTCCCGCGGCACCGTGCGGCTGCGCACGCGTGACTACCGGGACAAGCCCCGCGTGGATCCCCGGTACTTCACCGACCCGGAGGGTTACGACCTACGGATCATGACCGCGGGTATCCGCAAGGCCCGTGAAATCGTCTCGCAGTCCGGGCTCTCGGAATGGGCCGGTCAGGAGCTGTTCCCGGGTCAGGATGTGCAGACGGACGAGGAGATCGCCGACTACATCAAGCGCACCCACAACACCGTGTACCACCCCGCGGGTTCGTGCCGCATGGGGCCGGTCGAGGATCAGGATTCTCCGCTGGATCCGCAGTTGCGGGTCAAGGGCGTGAGCGGCCTGCGCGTGGCTGATGCTTCGGTGATGCCGGAACTGGTCACCGTGAACCCCAACATCACGGTCTACATGATTGGTGAGCGCGCCGCTGAGCTGATTGCCCAGGAGCAGGAGTCGCCCTCGGACAAGTAGCGGCACCATGACATGAATGAAGCCCGGCACCAGTGCCGGGCTTCATTCATGCGGTCCTGATCAGGCGCTGAGCGCCACCGGTTTCGGTTCCAGTTTGTAGAACGGAATGCCACCGGAGACGTTTGATGCTCCGGGAACGAGTAGCTGCTGGTACTTCTCGCACCATTGGGCGCGGCCGCGGTTGTGGGCGGCTGCGTGGGCCAGGGCGCGAACGTTGCTGCTCATGTATTCGTGGATGTCCCCATTGGACTCCATGAGACGCACCATGTGGTGGTCGGGGTCGATGTCGACGGTGACGTCAACCCATTGTTCTCGAGGGGACTCGGTCTTTGTGCGTAGTTGTTGAATGTTCTTCATCAGTATTGTGCTTTCGTACAGTGAGGTTCTTGCTGCGCCCGCGGTTGCGCCACAGCCGCTTCGTCATCCAAACCACCCCTGAACCAAGGGTTGGCGTGCGCCGGGTTGGAGCCCAGCAGGATCTCGGGTTTTACCCCGATTTCCAGAGCGCATCTCGTGAAGCTGGATTAGAGCGTAGCGGGTTGGGCGCATGACAAACCAGAGGGTGTCTCATAACGTCACCAAAAGTTAATCTACGAATGGATCGTGCACCACGGATCACGGCGCGGTTGTGGACAACCTGCGCGCACGAGATGCCACGGTGCGGGCTTGTGCATAGTGCTCCATGAGCTGGTCACACACGGCGTTCCACGTGCGAGTCTGCACGGTGGTGTAGGCGGTGCGGGAGAAGGCGGCGCGTTTGGCGTTGTCACCCACGAGATCCAGCACGCGATCGCGGAGCATCTCGGTGTCACCGGGCTTGTAGAGCCAGCCGTTGCGGGACGAATCAACCAGGTCCACGGGCCCGCCGCGGCCCACGGCCACGACGGGTACGGCGCTGGCCATGGCTTCCTGGATTGTCTGGCAGAACGTCTCGTGTTCACCGGGGTGCACGAACACGTCCAGGGAGGCCATGGCGGTGGCCAATTCGTCACCGTCCAGGAAACCCACGAAGTACGCATTGGGGAGCAGCATGCGGAGCTTCTCCTTCTCCGGCCCCGAGCCCACGATCACCAGTCGGGTATCGGGCAGCGAATCCAGGACCACGAGATCCTGCACCTGCTTTTCGGGAGCCAAGCGCCCCACGTAACCCACGAGCTTCCGGCCGCCGCCCACCCGTTCGCGCCATTCGTGATCGCGCCGAGCCGGGTTGAAGCGGCGGGTGTCCACGCCGCGTCGCCACATGCGCACGCGTTGCACACCGTGTTCATGCAGCGACGAGATGGACGCCGTGGACGGCGCCAAGGTCACAGTCGAACTGTTGTGCATGTTTCGCACGTGGCTCCACAGCACGTTCTCCAGGACCGGGGCACCGTAGCGGGCCGCGTATCCGGGAACGTCGGTCTGGTAAATGGAGACGCACGGTAAGCCCAGATTCTTGGCGGCCTGGATGGCCTGCCAGCCCAGGACGAAGGGGGAGGCCACGTGCACGACGTCTGGTTGGAAGCGGGTCAGGATGCGCTGCATGCGTGCCACCGTGCAGCTGGCGACCCGGACGTCGGGGTACCCGGCGAGGGGGATGGACGCGATGCGTTGAACTCTGATCCCGTCCATGGAGTCCACGGAGCCCAGGGCTCCGAGTTTTTCGTAGGTCGGTGCGATGACCATGGCTTCGTGACCCTGGGCCCGGAGGTACTCCAGGACTCGAACCACGGAATGCGTCACGCCGTTGATGTGGGGGAGGAACTGTTCGGCAACCACTGCGATTCTCACAATTAATACTGTGGCCGTCGCGGGTCACCGGTTCTTCACGCTAGGGTGACCTGTCGGTGAAGTCTGGGCCAACTCCGGTGGGGACGTGGAAAGATGGAGGTGATGAACTTCCCCACCTTTTCCAACACCCTGTCCAGGGCGCGCGAGCGGCTGCAACGCAACCGCCACGGTGACCCCGAGAGCTCGCCCGCCACATCGCCATCGGCCGACTCCAACCGGAGGGGCCCGGAGGACGGGTTCCCCATGCCCTTGTGGCTGCAGGGAGTCATTGAACTCCTGGCGGTGGCCGCCATCAGCTTGCTGCTCACGGGGTTGCTGATGGCAGCCGTCTGGCTGGCTGGTGGTTTTGATTCCTTGGGCGTCCTGGGCGGCCTTCAACTCGCGGGTCAGGTGTGGTTGGTGGCCCATTGCACGCCGTTGACCATGGCGGCCATCCAGGGCATCGACGTGTCCACCGGCGGCGGCACTCTCACCTTGGTGCCCTTGGGGCTCACGCTGATTCCGTTCGGGCTCGCGGTCATTGCGGGTCGCCGAATCGCGCGCGCGTGTTGGCGGGGGCAGTTCCTCAAACCATTCTTTGCCGGGATGATCACGTACGCGCTCGTCGGGGCGTTGGTGGCCCTGGTGAGCAGCACGGAACACGTCTCCGCGAGCGTGCTGGCGGGCGCGCTGTTCCCGTTGATCCCGGCCGGTCTGGGCACCCTGGTGGGCGGGTGGAGCGTCTCGCGTTCCTTGGCCGCCGTCTTGGGCGCCGACGCCGCATCATGGATCCAGCGCACCAGCCAGTATTCACGCTGGGCCGGTTCCTACGTGTGGGCCGTCGTCCGTGCCGGTTTCCTGTCCGCGGTGGCTGTCATAGCGGCCGCAGCGTTGCTCACCGTGCTGGCGCTGGTGTGGAACTGGGACGGCATCATCGCCGTCTATCAGGAACTGGGTACGGGCGCGGCCGGGGATACCGCTCTGAGCGCCCTGCAGTTCGGGTACCTGCCGAACATGGTCGTGTGGGCTGCGGCGTGGGCCAGCGGCGCGGGTTTCTCCGTGGGGGAGGGGACACTCACCTCACCCTTCGCGAACTCACTGGGTGCGCTACCGCAGTTCCCGCCGTTTGCAGCCCTACCGGAGGGCGATCCGTGGAGCTACGCGTCGGCCGTGGTGGTGCTGCCGGTCCTGGCCGGTGTGCTCGCGGGTTGGTGGTTCCTGCGCGAAGGTGAGAACCACCTGGACGACTGGATGGCCATCCGCTTGCCCATGCGATGGTTCACGTTCATCCTGTCCACGCTGCTGACGGTGGCGTTCATTGCGGCGATCGGCGCGGGTCTTGTGGCGATGTTGGCGTGGCTGTCTCACGGGTCATTGGGCCTGGGAAGGCTCACGGACATCGGCCCCGATCCCTGGCACGTGTTCTTGTGGACCGGCGCCGAGATCACCGCCGGTGGTGCCATCGGGTACGTCCTGGGGCCGTGGCTCGAACGCGAGGGTTACCGGAAGAACCCCTGGAACAGTTCCCTGGAGGATTCATCCGCCAGCGATACGGAAACGGAGGGCCCGGAAGGCCTCGACGGAGAAGCAACGGGATCCGCACGAGACGCCAAACGGGCCGCGAAGGCACAGGCCAAGCAGGCCAAGAAGGCGGAAGCTCGGGAGAAGCGGGCTGCCAAGAAATCAGCGAAACGCAAGGCCGTCCGGCTGGCAGTTCCCGGAGCGGACGATCAGTCGGCGCAGGATCCGGTGCGATCACCGGCTGAGCACCACGCAGGTGCACAGCCCGCATCGCGGGCGGAGCATCGGTCACGAGCCGTGGCGGACGGGACGGACCCAGCGACCGGGCCGAGCGGCGTCGTCGATCGGAACCAGACTGCTCCCTGGGGCGCGAACGGGTCGACCGCGGTGACCGCTCAGGAGGCGGGCGACGCAGACTCGGCCGTGACGGACGGTGACGGCGTGGCCGTGGTCGACGGGGCGTCGGTGGACTCCCGTGATCCGGACGGCGCGGGGGGCTCCGTGGTTGCCGGCGACTCGGACGGCGTGGCGGCCGGCGACGATTCCGCGGGACCGGTCTCCAACTCCGATCCGGAAAGGTGATTCCAGATATTGTCCGTGAGTTGTCGCTGACAGTGACTCGTTGACGAGAGCGTCAGGGCCGAATCCACGCACTCTTGGTACACCTGCGAGGCCGGCCACACGGCGAGCCGCGCGCCTCCTCCGAAAGCATTGAACGCGCCCCACACAATGGCCAGAATGGCCAGGAACGTGATGAAGAACCGCGAGGTGACCTTGCGGGACGTACTCAGGGCCACGATGCCCAGCACCACGCCCGCCAGTGCCATGATCACTCCCACGGCCGTGGACCACACGTGGCCGGTGACGAGTGCGGAGGACAGCAACGCGAGCGCCGCTGCCAGACCGGAAAGCCTCAAACGGGAGGACGCGTGTGCTGTGTCTGGGCTTTCGGAATCCTGCATGATCTCCACTGTAAGGCAGCGACCCGGTCGGGGCGGACCGCGGAAAATCGTTAGCATGATCGGTATGCGACTCGTGGTCATGGTTTCCGGTTCCGGGACAAATTTGCAGGCAATCATCGATGCGCTCCACAAGGGCGACGTGGACGTGGACATCGTCGCGGTCGGCGCGGACAAACCGTGCGTCGGCCTGGAGCGCGCGGAGGCCGCCGGGATCGACACGTTCCTGGTTCCGCTGGCGAATTACCCGGAGCGCGAGCAGTGGAATCGGAGCCTGGAACGAGCCATCGCCAACTACAACCCTGACCGTGTGGTGTTCGCCGGATTCATGCGCATCGTGGACGCCCAACTGGTGGAGCGCTTTGCCGGCAGAATCATCAACACCCACCCCTCGTTGCTGCCTTCGTTCCCGGGCGCCCATGCCGTGCGGGACGCCATGAACTTCGGCGTGAAAGTCACCGGTGCCACCGTGCACGAGGTCGTGGCGGACGTGGATGCCGGTCCTATCCTGGCCCAGGTGGCCGTGCCGGTGCAGTCCGAGGACACCGAGGAGAGCCTGCACGAACGCATCAAGTCCGCCGAACGCGGACTCCTCGTCAACGCCCTTGCGGCGCTGAGCCGTGAAGTTAACTTTGATCTGCCCATCGAGGAGCAGTCGTAGACTTTCTCGTGGCGTCGGCGCCATCCACCCCAACCTCTCCTGGAGTTTTTGTGAATTCGATTCAGCTGGACCGTGTACCCCTCAAACGCGCATTGATCTCCGTGTACGACAAGACCGGTCTGGAGGAATTGGCGCGCGGCCTGCACGAGGCCGGGGTGAGTATCGTCTCGACCGGTTCCACGGCCCAGCGGATCTCCCAGGCGGGTGTGCCCGTCACTGAGGTTTCCGAGGTCACCGGTTTCCAGGAATGCCTGGACGGCCGCGTCAAGACCCTGCACCCGCGTGTGCATGCCGGCATCCTTGCCGATCGCCGCAAGCAGGAGCACACCGACCAGTTGTCGGAGCTCGAGATCGAGCCTTTCGACCTGGTGGTCGTGAACCTCTACCCGTTCGTGGACACCGTGCGTTCCGGCGCTGCCCAGGACGACGTGGTTGAGCAGATCGACATCGGTGGTCCTTCCATGGTGCGCGCGGCGGCCAAGAACCACGCCGCAGTGTCCGTGGTCGTGGATCCCGCGAGTTACCCGGATGTGATCAATGCGGCGCAGGGCGGTGGCTACGACCTCGCCGCGCGTCAGAAGCTCGCGGCCACCGCGTTCGCGCACACCGCCGCCTACGACACCGCGCTGGCCACCTGGACCGCCCAGCAGTTCGAATCGGATTCCACCGCGAACTTCTGGCCGCCCTATGCCGGTCTCGCGTTCCAGCGCGCAGAGTCCCTGCGCTACGGCGAGAACCCCCACCAGAAGGCCGCACTGTACGTCGACGACGCCGCTTCGCCGGGTATCGCACAGGCCGAGCAGCTTCACGGCAAGGCCATGTCCTACAACAACTTTGTCGACGCAGACGCCGCCCTGCGCGCTGCCTACGACTACGACAAGCCCGCCGTGGCCGTGGTCAAGCACAACAACCCGTGCGGCGTGGCCGTTGCGTCCCCCGGGGCCACGGATCCCATTGCTGACGCCCACCGCAAGGCGCACGCGTGTGACCCGCTGTCCGCGTACGGCGGCGTGGTCGCTGCCAACCGCCCCGTGAGCGCCGCAATGGCCGAGACCCTCAAGGGCATTTTCACGGAAGTCGTTGTGGCCCCGAGCTTCGAGCCGGCCGCGCTGGAGATCCTGCAGGCCAAGAAGAACATTCGTTTGCTCGAACTTCCCGAAGGTTTCGGTCGCGATCCGCTTGAATACCGTGCCGTGTCCGGAGGGGCACTGTTCCAGCAGGCCGACCGCCTGGACGCACCCGGTGACGACCCAGCGAACTGGACCCTGGCCGCCGGAGAAGCGGCGGACGAGGAGACTCTGGCGGACCTCGAATTCGCGTGGCGCTCGCTGCGCGCGGTGAAGTCCAACGCCATCCTGCTCGCCCATGACGGCGCGTCCGTTGGGATCGGCATGGGCCAGGTCAACCGCGTGGATTCCTGCAAGCTCGCCGTGGAACGCGCCGACTCGCTCGCCGAGGACGGTGCCCAGCGCGCCCGAGGTGCCGTGGCGGCGTCGGACGCGTTCTTCCCGTTCGCGGACGGGCTGCAGGTGTTGTTGGACGCCGGTGTGCGTGCCGTGGTGCAGCCGGGTGGTTCGATCCGCGACGAAGAGGTGGTCGCAGCCGCCCAGGCTGCCGGTGTGACCATGTACTTCACCGGAGCGCGGCACTTCTTCCACTGAGCCGATTCACGGTAGTAGAGCCCAGGAACGGGCTCTGACGGACCGAGGGCGCGGCACCCGATCCGGGTGCCGCGCCCTCGGCGTCGATCGGCCTCGGGACTAGAAGACCGAGAGGGTATGCAGGTACCGTTCCTGAATGTCCTGCAGCGAACCACCAGCATGGGATGTGCCACCCGTGGCCTCCGAAATCTCCTTCAGGTCCTGCGGAGGCTCACCGTCGGTAATGGCCAGCGTCACGATGTAGACGGGCTTCTCCCGGTCCTGTTCCTGTTTGAGTGTGCGGACCAACTCGTTGAGGTCCTCTGCATCCCCGCGCGTGTCCGTACCGTCACTGATGAGCACCACGGTGTTCACCGCTCCGTCGCGGAAGTTCTTCTGCACCTCCCGGAACGCCGCCAGGGCGGTGGGATACAGCCCGGAGTCGGAGTCCTTCGTGAAGTCGGCGCCGGCCAGAGCGTCCTGGATCATTTGTCGTTGCGGGGATCCGTGCACGTACTCGTCCATGCGACGGATCGGGACCAGCTGCTGGTAGGGCTTGTCCGCGCCGTCGGCGGCCGGGGAGGTCCACAAACCGACCGAATCCCGGGTGGGGATGAACCGCGTTCGAATTACCGTGGAATCCACCGCGGTGCGCCAATACGAACGGTCGGCGTCCGGGTTCTCGCGCCCCATGCTCTCCGAGGCATCCAGCACGTACAACGCGTTGTGGGGAGACGTCTGCCGGGACCACGTGGTCATCAACCGCTGCCACGGCACGTCGTCCTCCACCTGTAGTCGATGGGAGGACGCAGCCGAACGTGCGTCCGGTAGCCGGCGCCCGTCGACTCCGCGCAGGTGGTGCTCCGACAAGACCTCTCTCCCACGCTCCGAGCCCAGGTACGTGGCGATCTCCTGGGCCGCCTGGGCAATCGTTTCATTGCGACGCGCGGCTTCCGAAGGAACCAGTAGGGGGTAGTCGAGCAACCACGCACCCGAGTCGGGAACCAGCGCTCGCACCTGATCACCCTGTGGATGTGTCTCGACGAAGTCCAGGAACCCCTTTTCGGACACCACCACGTTACGGGATTGGCTTACGGACGCCTCGAGCAGATCAATCTCGTTCGAGGTGGAGTGGCCGGATTCACCAGATACGGTGCGAGCGATCATGGCACGGTTCAACTGCTGCTTGGAGACCGTATTGTTCTGCACCTCGGCCACGGCGGAACGTGTAGCCGCGTGCGCCGCACTGTCATTCAAGGGATTGCCCATCACGACCGAGTTGTCGGCAATGACGTCCGTCCAGGTGGTGAAGTCCCTGGTGTGCTCGGGGGCCACGACGACCGGTGAAGACGTCGCCAAGGATTCGGTGTGGACCGTGAATCGATTGGTTTCCGAGGTGGTGGGGAAAACGGCACTCGAGGACGGGATCCATAACCCAGCCGACATGTCCTGGTGGGGTTCGGTGTGGCTGTCGGGATTCTCGCTCTGCTCAGTGGTGTCCAGGACGATGCACGATTCCGGGTCCACGGGCTTGTCCCGCAGGATCTGCGCCATGCTCTGGTCCGTGACGACCGGTACACGCTGGCTACTGTCGCATTCGACCGGCACGGTGGGACTCGTGGACTGTTGAGCGGTGTCGAAGACCACGAAGCCCAGGCCCATGCCACCCAGGAGCAGAATCGCCAACCCACCGGCCACGGCGGTGCGGCCACTACGACGGGTGCGTTCGGCGTCGCGCCGAGCACGGCGAGTGCTCTGGACGTTCATGCTGTCCCCCTCGGCCCATTGATACGACAACCCCATCGATTATTGCCTGTGCGCGTCATGCAGGAAGCTTTGTGTCCTAGTTGGGTAACAAGTGACCACCAAAGTGTGGACAGTTCTCCGAGTGGATGGTGTTCGGGCGTTGGCTACCTTTGAAGCTGAGCACCCGCGGGGTGTTCAGCCGGGGAGGGTGGTCTTGGGCGGACCGTTCGCCGCGGTATCAATATTGCTGCTTTAGGGGGCGCAAGATCTCATGAAAAATCGTTTTGCACGCGCGGGCGCTGCCGTTGTCGTCGCCGCTGGTTTGACCTTCGGTGCGGCCGCACCTGCCCAAGCCTTCTCGTGGTTCGGTCCGGGTTACACCTACCCTTCGCACTCGGAATGGTCGGTTCCCACTTGCCAGGGCACTGGTGAGTTCGGTTCATTCTTCAACCGGAACTTCAACAGCCACATTGGCGACTTGAACAACTTCTCCGCCACGGCGAACGACATCTACTCCAACACGTTCTCCAGCCCCAAGGGTTTCCTGACGAGCGTGGCGTACACAGTGACGCAGCCCATCAACTTCTTGGCGTACCCCACCCTGGACCTCGTGGGCCACGGCCAAGCCACGGCTCAGTCGAGCTGCTGATACCTCAACAATGCGAACGCGTTCAGCGTTCCAGACGAACGGGACCCCGCTTGCTCACGCAAGCGGGGTCCCGTTCGTTGCTGCTAACGGTCTGCTACTGGCCGTTGATCTTCCGGTGTTCGCGGGAGAGTTCCATGTAATGTTCGGCGTTCTGACGGACGGCTGTTCGCTCGTCCTCCGTGAGTTCGCGGCGGACCTTTCCGGGCACACCCGCGACCAACGAGCCGGGCGGAACCCGCGTGCCTTCCAGCACCACGGCGCCGGCCGCAATCAAGCTTCCGGTTCCGATCACTGCACCGTTGAGCACCGTCGCGTTCATTCCCACGAGCACCTCGTCCTCCAGGGTGCAACCGTGCACCACGGCGCCGTGGCCCACGCTCACGCGCTCGCCAATGGTGCAGGGGTGGCCGGGGTCGGAATGGACCGACACGTTGTCCTGGAGATTCGAGTTCGCACCCAGTCTCAGTGGGGAGCGATCACCACGCATCACGGCGCCGTAGAAGACTCCCGCACCATCCCTGACCTCCACATCACCGATCAGGGTGGCGTTGGGGGCAATGAAAGCGGTCTGGGCAACCGTTGGTTCGTGGTTACCGTAGGGGAGGCGGACGTGCGGTCCTGCACCGGTGGATTCACTGTGTGTCATGGCGCACAGTTTATCCACCGGGGGCGTGCGCTACCGGGACCTACCGTACGTCGTTACCGTCCGACACGGACTGCCGACGGAGCCGGGCCAGGGCCTTCTCGGGTCGGCGGGACGCGCGGTGCTTGAGGGACACGGAGATCTTCTGTCCGCCCTTGAGCACGTACTCGGCGCCGTTGACGTGGATGGTCACGGGGCCCGCCTTGGACGAGGTGCCCTCCAACTCCAGGATGTCCTGGTCGATGGAGACCTCGATGACCTGTCCCCGGTACAGCACCGTGAAGTCAACGGCCTGTAGCTCGCGCGGCAGGGTGGGTCGGAATTCCAGCCAGTCGCCACGCACACGCAATCCTGCGTACGCGCGGGTGATCACGTCCACGGATCCGGCCATGGCGCCCAGGTGGATGCCCTCGCCGGTTGTTCCACCCTGTGTGTCGTCCAGGTCGACCATGAGAGCGTCCTGGAAGGAGCCCCACGAGCGATCAGGGTCCAACCACGCGAGAACCGCGGCGTTGACCACGCGGGACAACGAGGAGCCGTTGGAGGACCGCGCGATGTAGTGGTCCACGGTGCGCTGCACGGTGTCGTGGTCGATCGAGTAGCCCATGCGCTCGAGCTCTTCGATCAGACCCTCAGGACCCAGCAGGTAGACCAGCATGATGGTGTCAGCCTGCTTGGTCAGCTTGTAGTTGTTGGTGAGGTCGCCCTCGTTCTCCAACAACAGGTCCAACCGGCCGATGTTGTGGTACTTGCTGCGGTAGAAGTCCCAGTCGAGCTCTGCCAACTGGTCGTAGCCCTCGAATTGGGAAATGGTGCCGTCCGCGTTGAAGGGAACGTACATGTGCTTGGCCATGTTCAACCACGTCTGCACCTCCTGGCCGGAGATCTCGAACCGGGATTCGAGTTCTTCACGCTGGTGCTCGACCATGTCGTTGAAGATGTGCGCCGAGTGCCGGAACAACCACGAGGCCAGAATGTTGGTGTACGCGTTGTCCTTGAGTCCTCCGCCGTGCTGACCCGCGGGGCCGTCGTGGTACTCGTCCGGACCCATGACACCGGCAATGTGGTATTTGCCGTCATGGGAGTCGTACTCGGCCAGCGATGCGAACAAGCGGGTGATGCCGATGATCAGCTCGGAACCGTGACCGGAGAGCCAATCGATGTCACCGGTGGATTCGTAGTACACCCAGGCGTTGTAGGCAATGGCCAGGCCCACGTGGAACTGGCGCCAGGAATTGTCCGGCAACCAGCGGCGCGAATGGTGGTTGTACAGTTCGGGCGGGGTTTCCTCGCTGCCGTCCGAGCCTGACTGCCACGGGAAGGCCGTGCCGTAGAGTCCGAGCTCCTGAGCGCGGTGCCGGGCCATGGCCAGGCGGCGCCACCGGTAGGACAGCAGTGAGCGGGTCACGTGCGGGTGGCGCATGTTGACCACGGGCAGGATGAACAGCTCGTCCCAGAAGATGTGGCCGCGGTAACCCTCACCGTGCAGGCCGCGCGCGGGAACACCGGCGTCACGCAGGGAGAGGTGCGGCGCGAGCGTCTGCGCAGTGTGGAACAAGTGGGTGCGCATGGCCAGCTGGGTACTGCGGGATTCGGCGGAGTCCTCGGCGGCATCGAGGGTCACCTCGTAACGGTCCCACAGGCGGGCCCATTCGATCTCGTGCGAAGCGAGCAGCTTGCGGACGCCAAACGGAGTGCGGTCCAGCTCGGACAGCGCGCCCTCCCGCGGGGAGCTAATGGCGGCGTCGCGGCTGGTGACAACCGCGGTCGTGCTGTCGATAACCACGGGTTGATCGGTCGTGACCTGTAGCAGGTGGCGTCGGAACTCGATGCCGCCGGGGCGAACCTCGCGGCGTTCGCTACTGGGCACGTCACTCTCGACCCGCGTGCGCTGGGCCATGGCGATCTCGATCTTCGACTGCGACGTGCGCGCCAGCGAGAGCAGGGTTTCGTGCTCGTCCGGAAGGGTGGTCGACTCGAGCAGCATGAGGTGGTGGGAGTTCAACTCCTTGTACTCCGCCACGCCGCTGTTGGTCACGGTGGGATCAATACCCGTGCGGACGTGCAATCGGCCCGAGTAGTTGCGGGGGATCAGAGTGGTCTCCTGAGCGCCCAGGTGGCGATAGCGCAGGGACACCAGACGCCGCTGCACCACATCCAGGCTACGGATGGAACCGTCCGGGCGGGGTTCGGGATCGCTCAGGGTCAGGGATCGGGTCAGCAGACCACGGCGCAAATCCAAGGCCACGTGCTCCTTGGAGGGGCGCAGGCCGCCCTCGGACCACCACTCGCCCTCGGCGAAGCGCAGGTCCAGGTGCAACCAGTTGGGGGTGTTGACCATGGATTCGTGTTCGGCATCTCGGCCGTTGATGTTGCTCTGCACCCGATTGAACACGCCGGCCAGGTAGGTGCCGGGGTAGTGAACGTCGTTCGCGGGAAATTCACTGGCCGCGCCGCGCACGCCCATGTAGCCGTTGGCCAGGGTCAGCATGGTCTCGCGGCGCGATTCGTTGGCGGGATCGAACCCCTCGAAGGCGAGGGTCCACGGGTCGTCACGCAGGGCGCCGAGATCCAGCTCTCCCACGTCGTTGAGCACAATGTTTGCCCCCGCGCGGTAGAGCCGATCGCGAGCGCTGTCTCGGTTGATGCCCACGACCAGGCCGAAACCGCCGGCGACACCCGCCTGCACGCCGGCCACGGCGTCCTCGACGACCACCGAGTTCTCGGCGGGAACGTTCAACAGACGCGCACATTCCAAGAAGGTGTCCGGGGCTGGTTTGCCGGGCAGGTTCTGCTGGGCGGCCATGTTGCCGTCCACGATTTCGTCGAAGATCTCCGACAGCCCGGCGGCCGCCAGGACCACGCCGCTGTTGCGGCTGGCGGTGACCAGACCCACGGGGACCCCCGCGTCCTGCAGGCGTTCGATGAGCGCCACGGTGCGGGGAAACACCCGTACGCCGTGTTCCTTGAGTTCAGCGTGGAAGAAGCCGTCCTTGGTGGCCGCCTGTCCCTGAACGGTCCAGTCTCCGGCCTTGGGCTCCTCGTCGTTGCGGGCTTCGGGCAGCATGGCACCGCGGGCCGCGAGCAGCGCGCGGACGCCGTCCTCGCGACGTCGTCCGTCCACGTAGGTGCGGTACTCACCCAGGGGATCGAAGGGGGAACGATCTACTTGGCCACCCGGTTCGGCGGGTTCCAGCCGCTCGTCGACCAGAATGGCGTCAAAGAGCTGTTGCCACGCGCGGGCGTGCACGCTGGCGGTGTCCGTGACCACGCCGTCCATGTCGAAGATGACGGCTGAGTAGCGGGTCCGCAGCACATCCACCGGGGCCGAAGGAGCGTGGTCCTCCGTGATCCGGGGCATGGAAGCGGTGAACGGGGCGGTGGGCAGAACGTTCACAGCGCAGTAACTCCTTGGACGGATCGAACTCGATCCGAGGTGGTGAAACGGGGGTCAGGAACATGTTAAGGAAACACTCGTCACGGTGAAATGGAAAGTAGCCCGCAAACAGTGTGTTCCTCACGTCGGTGTGCTAGGCAACCTCAAAAGTGTACGAGCATACCTGCCCGTGTACCAGTGGGTAGAGCGTGGTTTCTTACACAGTTGTGCACCGACATCCTTGCGAGCGGGCTCGGGGCTATGCTGGACGCGACCCCCTCCCGCGCCAATAGAAGGTGGAGCATGACGGAATCTCTGGGACAGTCAGTCACCAATCAGCCGCTGTCCGAGGTCGACCCGGACGTATCACGGGCCATTGACCAAGAATTGGGGCGTCAGCGCTCCACGTTGGAAATGATCGCTTCAGAGAATTTCGCGCCGCGCGCCGTTCTCGAAGCGCAGGGCTCCGTGCTCACCAACAAGTATGCAGAGGGCTACCCGGGCCGCCGCTATTACGGCGGCTGCGAATACGTGGACGTCGTGGAGAACCTGGCCCGCGACCGCGCGACCGCGTTGTTCGGGGCCGAACACGCCAACGTGCAACCCCACTCGGGTGCACAGGCCAACACCGCCGTGATGGCAGCTCTCATGCAGCCCGGTGACACCTTGATGGGCTTGTCCCTGGCTCACGGTGGTCACCTGACCCACGGCATGAAGATCAACGTGTCCGGCAAGCTCTACAACATTGCCGCGTACGAGGTTGATCCGGACAGCTACCGCATTGACATGGACAAGGTGCGAGAGACCGCACTGGAAGCCCGTCCCAAGGTGATCGTGGCCGGCTGGTCCGCGTACTCACGCCAGCTGGACTTCGAGGCGTTCCGTTCCATCGCGGACGAAGTGGATGCAAAGCTGTGGGTCGACATGGCCCACTTCGCCGGTCTGGTGGCCGCAGGGCTGCACCCCAACCCGGTGCCTCACGCCCACGTGACCACCTCAACCGTGCACAAGACGCTGGCGGGTCCGCGTTCCGGTGTGATTCTGTCCACCGAAGAATTCAAGAAGAAGATCGATTCCGCAGTGTTCCCGGGTCAGCAGGGCGGACCGCTCATGCACGCCATTGCAGGCAAGGCCGTGGCCTTCAAGATCGCCGCGTCCGAGGACTTCGCCGAACGTCAGCGCCGCACCATCGAAGGTGCCCAGATCCTCGCCGAGCGCCTGAACGCACCGGATGTCGCAGAGCACGGCGTGTCCGTGCTGACCGGCGGCACCGACGTGCACCTGGTGATCGTGGACCTGCGCAACTCGGAGCTGGACGGCAAGCAGGCCGAAGACCTGCTGCACCAGGCGGGCATCACCGTGAACCGCAACGCGGTTCCGTGGGATCCCCGCCCGCCCATGACCACTTCGGGTCTGCGCATCGGCACTCCCGCACTGGCCACTCGCGGTTTCGGCGCCAAGGAATTCGAAGAGGTCGCGGACGTCATCGCCGCAGCCCTCAAGCCCGGCGCGGACGTCGATGCCCTGCGCAAGCGCGTTGACGCCCTGACCGAGCAGTTCCCGCTGTACCCCGGCCTTGAGGAATGGTGAGGATGACCGCTCAGATTTTGGACGGCAGGGCCACCGCGGCCGCCATCAAGTCCGAACTCGCCGAACGCGTGAAGGTGCTGGCCGACAAGGGTCGCGTTCCGGGACTGGCCACCGTGCTGGTCGGTGACGACCCGGCGTCGCACTCCTACGTAGCGGGCAAGCACCGTGACTGCGAGCAGGTGGGGATCTCCTCGATCCGCAAGGAACTGCCCGCGGACGTCTCACAGGAGGACCTCGAGAAGGCCATCGACGAGCTGAACGAGGACCCGGCCTGCACCGGGTACATCGTGCAGTTGCCGCTTCCCGATCAGATCGACACGAATGCGATCCTGGAACGGATTGATCCGGCCAAGGACGCGGACGGTTTGCATCCCACCAACCTGGGGCGCTTGGTGCTCAACGTCAATGAGCCCATGACCTCGCCGCTGCCGTGCACGCCCGCCGGAATTGTTGAGCTGTTGGATCGGCACGGCGTGGAGCTCAAGGGCAAGCACGTGGTGGTGGTTGGCCGCGGTGTCACCGTGGGTCGCCCCATCGGGCTGCTCCTGACCCGCCGCGAGATCAACGCGACCGTCACGCTGGCCCACACCGGCACACAGAATCTGGGTGAGTTGCTCGCTCAGGCTGATGTGGTGGTGGCCGCTGCCGGTCGACCGCACATGATCAAGGCCGACCAGATCAAGGACGGCGCGGTACTGCTGGACGTGGGCGTCTCGCGCATCGAGGACCCGGAGACCGGCAAGAAGAAGCTCACCGGTGACATAGATCCCGCCGCGGCGGAGAAGGCCTCGTGGCTTTCCCCCAACCCCGGGGGAGTGGGGCCCATGACCCGCGCCATGTTGCTCGTCAACGTGGTCGAGTCCTGCGAACGCGCCGAGGGCATCCTGCAGTAAAAGAGGTCGGCCTCGCGTAACGCACGGCCCACCACACGCATAGCCCACCACACGCACGCCGACGCCGCGCCGCCCACGGGTAGCGCGGCGTCGGCGTGTGTGCGGTTCCTATTCGGTGGGAATCTGCTGGAGCGGACCGGTGGCGGGGCCGGGCGGCTTGGGGCGCCGGTGGTCGAGCAGAGCGATCACGAACGCGATCACCAGGACCCCCACGATGGCCAAGAAACTGGCGGTGAAGGCCGTGTCCCAGTCGGAGCGAGCCAGCACGCCGAAGGCCACGGCGGTGATCACGGCCGTGCCCACGGCGGTGCCCACGCGCTGGCCGGTCTGCATCACCCCGCCCGCGGCACCGGCGAACTTGAGCGGCACCTCCGAGAAGCTCAGGGTCTGGTTGGGCGGCATCACGGAGCCCTGGCCCACGCCCACCAGGACGAGGGTGAGGTAGAGCCACGCGATGTTCCAGTCGAAGTGCACCACGCCGTAGATCACGCCGATGGTCGTCAGCAGACCGGTCATCGCGCAGGCAATGCCGACCAGGATGACTCGGCGGCCGAAACGCAGTACGCCGCGTCCGGCCAGCGGTGCCACGACCGCGGACATCAGCGCCGCGGGCAGGCTCAACATGCCGGCCTCGAGTGCGGTGCGACCCAGCCCCTGCTGCACGTACATGGCCAGCACGACCCACACGCTGGTCATGCCCAGGAAGTACACGGTGATCATGGCGGAGCCGTAACTGAAACTGGCGATCCGGAACAGGTCCAGATCCACCATGGGTTCGTGGCCGCGGGACTTGTAGCGCGCCTCCCACCGGGTCCATGCGAAGAGCAGCAGCGCGCCCAGCAGCAGGGATAGCCACACGAGCGGTCCCAGGCGGGATTCCACGAACGGGAACAACAGCGCCAGGATCCCCAGACCGAACAGCACGACCCCAACGGGGTCCATGTCCACCCGGCCGGGCTTGCGTTTCTGCCGTGGCAGCCACAGGGCCGCGAGCAGGAGGGCCACCGCTGCGGTGGGCACATTGATGAGGAACGTGGCGCGCCACCCGGCACCGTCACCCAAGGCACCGATCAGGAAGCCACCGAACGCGGGGCCGATGGCCACGGCGACACCCACCACCGCACCGAGCATCCCGAAGGCCTTGGCGCGGGCGGGACCGTGGAAGTACTGCTGGATCATGCCCACGCTCTGCGGATTGATCAAACCGGAGCCGAGTCCCTGAGCCACACGCCCGATGTTCAGCACCGTGGTGTTCGGTGCCAACCCGCACACCAGGGACGCGACCGCGAACAAAATGATGCCTGCCATGAAGAGCTTGCGGCGACCGAAGATGTCGCCCGCCCGGCCGCTGGCCACGAGCAATACGCCGAAGGCCAGGGCGAAACCGGTGAGCACCCACTGCAGTGCGGAGGAACTGGCATGCAGGTCCGCCTGGATCGCGGGAAGTGCCACGTTCACGATGGACACGCTGACCAACGCCATGAACAGGGGGACCAGAAGGACCCACAGGATCTTGCTGCGCTCGCGCGGGGTCAAAGGTTCCGGCGCGGAAATGGGGCTACTCACTCGATCCTTGATACCCCATAACCGCCCAGGACACTAAGGCCCGGGCCGATGGGTGAGACGGGCGGGCAAAGTCTGAGGGGTCGATTCGTGCGCCGGGGTGGACTTTGAGACAATGTTGCCCATGCAGCCCATTGGATCTTCACAAGCTCAGTTCACGGTCGATCCGCAGAGTGCCAAACGTACTCGCGGTGCTTTCTGGGGCACGATCATCGGGCTCGCGGTGCTGGTGATCATTTTCGCCGTGGCACTGCTGCAGGCGGCCAACACCAACTCCGTGCTCGGCTGGATCCTGGCCGGTATCGCACTGGGGTGGCTCATGCTCGCGGTGTGGGCCCTGTCCATGGTTCGCAAGGCCGCCCGCTACGGACGTGATCAGGTCAAGCAGGCCCAGGATCGCTTCGACTCCCAGCACGGCCGCGCACCGGTTGCCGGCGGCGAGGCCGGGTCCGGACAATCTCTGCGTGATCAGAAGCTCGAGCACGGCATGCAGGTCATCCTGGTGCAGTCCAAGGTGGTCAAGGAACAGCTTGCCGAGACGAACCCGGACGCTGAGACCGTTCGGCGCGCACTGGAGACCATCGACATGACCGCGGCCAACGGGCTCAACAGCCTCAAGGAGTCGTCCAAGCCGGTCGACGGTACCGTGGTCGACTGAACCACTCCCACCACTTTTCTCACGACGAGTTTGCTCATCCCGAGTTCTTCCACAGCGAGGTACTGATCTTTCATGGCTGATTCCGCGTCCACGGTTCGCATTGCCACCGTCAACGTCAACGGCATTCGCGCCGCCTACCGCCGCGGCATGGCCGACTGGCTGCAGGGCCGCGACGTGGACCTGCTGTGCCTCCAGGAAGTCCGGGCTCCCGACAAGATCACTCGTGAATTGCTCGACGAGGACGTCTGGCACATTCACCACGCGGAGGCGTCGGCCAAGGGTCGCGCCGGTGTTGCCATCGCTACGCGCCGTGACGCCTTTGATGGTTCACTGTTACCCGTGGCCACCCGCGGTGGGATCGGCGACGAATACTTCGCGGATTCCGGCCGCTGGGTCGAGAACGACATCATCCTGCCCAACCGTGAGACCCTCACGTTGATCTCCGCCTACGTGCACTCCGGCGAGGTGGACACCCCTCGCCAGGTCGACAAGTACAAATTCCTGGACCTGATGATCGACCGTCTCCCCGCGCTGGCCGAGCACAGCGATCATGCGTTGATCGTGGGTGACCTCAACGTGGGTCACACCGAGCTGGACATCAAGAACTGGAAGGGCAACGTCAAGAACGCCGGTTTCCTGCCCGAGGAGCGCGCGTACTTCGACCGCTTCTTCGGTGACCTGGGCTACGTGGATGTGGCCCGATCCCTGGCCGGCGAGGTGCCCGGCCCGTACACGTGGTGGTCCTACCGCGGCAAGGCCTTCGACACGGACGCCGGTTGGCGCATCGACTACCACATGGCCACTCCAGCGCTCGCGTCCCGGGCTCAGTCGGCCGTGGTGGATCGCGCCGCGAGCTACGACGTGCGGTTCTCGGACCACGCACCGCTCGTGGTCGACTACAGCTTCGACTGATTCAGTATTTTTTCGGCGACGACGCCGCTCGGTGACCTTGGCCGCGCAGCCGACCGAGCGGCGTCGTCGCCCGTGACCAGCAATGATTCGCACTAGGTGAAAGAAGCACTCGTGAACGAGCAGACCACCCCCGTATCGACCAAGCCCCGCGTGGTGTCCGGCGTGCAGCCCTCGGCGGATTCCCTGCACCTGGGTAACTATGTGGGGGCGCTGCGTAACTGGGTGTCCATGCAGGACGAGAACGACTGCGTGTTCTTCGTGGCGGATCTGCACTCGATCACCGCGGGGCAGGACCCGGCCACCATGGCCGAGCGCACCCGCGTGACCGCTGCGCAGTACATTGCGGCCGGCATCGACCCGGAGCGTTCCACGCTGCTCATCCAGTCGCAGGTGCCCGAGCACACCCAGTTGTCGTGGGTACTCAACTGCATCACCGGTTACGGCGAGGCTGCTCGGATGACCCAGTTCAAGGACAAGTCTCTCAAGCAGGGCGCGGACAACACCACCGTGGGGCTGTTCACCTACCCGGTGCTGATGGCCGCGGACATCCTGATTTATCAGGCCAATCAGGTGCCGGTGGGGGAGGACCAGCGCCAGCACCTGGAACTCACACGCAACCTGGCCCAGCGCTTCAACGCGCGCTTCGGCGAGACCTTCGTGGTGCCGGACGCCAAGATCCTGACCAACTCGGCCAAGGTCTACGACCTACAGAACCCCACGGCCAAGATGTCCAAGTCCGCAGCCTCCGAGAACGGCCTGGTGCGCCTGTTGGACCCGGCCAAGATGAACGCCAAGAAGATCAAGTCGGCCGTGACCGATGACGGCAACGTGATCCGTTTCGACCGTGAGGCGCAGCCGGGTATTGCGAACCTGCTGACCATCTACTCCTCGCTCACCGGAGAACCGATCGAGTCCATCGTGGCGCAGTACGAAGGCAAGATGTACGGCCACTTGAAGGTCGGACTGGCCGAGGTAGTCACCGAGACCCTCGACCCCATTCAGCAGCGTGCCCAGCAACTGCTGGACGACCCGGCCGAGTTGGACCGACTCCTCGCCCGCGGTGCGCACAAGGCACGGGAGATGACCTCGGAAACCATCAAGACGGTCTACGACCGCATGGGCTTCCTGCCGGGTGTGTGATCCCATGATGGCCTCGACTAGGCTGAAACTCGCGTGAGACGAGGAGGCCCAGTGCAAAACCAACACAGTTCACCCACGGTCAAGCCGGGGCAGGTTTACGCGGGTGTGGTCATCGAGTTGCCCGAGCCCATGGGCAAGGAGCTCCAGGACTGGCGTGCCTCCTTCGGCGACCCCGTGGCCGGTAGCGTTCCCGCGCACATCACGCTCATGATCGCCGCGCGTGAGGACCGTTGGGAAGAACTGGTGGATCACGTGCGCACCGTGGTGAGCGGTTGGAAGCCCTTCCACGTCGAAATCAACGGGACCGGCACCTTCCGGCCCGTCACTCCCGTGGTGTTCCTGCGCATCGACAAGGGCTATGACGACTGCGTGGCGCTGCACAACCGTCTCAACGATGCCGAACTGGTATCCGCCTCGCCCTTCGAGTTCCACCCGCACGTCACACTGGCCCAGGCCGTTCCTGACGAGCACCTGGACCGAGCCCAGCAGATGCTGCGCACCTATCGGGCCTCGTTCCTGGTGGACCACATCGACCTCTACGAGGGCGACGAGAACGGCCAATGGCACGTGCGCGAACGCATTGCGTTCGCCGGCGATGGCCGCGCCTGACAACGCTCCGCCGCCGGTGGTCCCCCCGATCACCGACCGGCGGGGTCTCACTGCAGAACACCGGAGACTTGCCCGGGTACGGCAGCAACTCGCGGACGACGGCGCGCCGCTGGGTCAGCGACTGGGCGCCCTGGTGGGCTGGGCCTTCGCGCGGCTCATGTCACTTTTCCCCGCTCGGATCATCACGCATTACATGTTTCACGGTGGCCCGCTCATGGCGGCAGGGTTGGCCTATCAGCTGCTCTTCGCGTCCACGGCCTTGCTGGTCATCGGGTTCTCGCTGCTCGGGATGTTCCTGGGTAGGGACTCCGCCCTGCAACAGTCACTCGTGCAGAGCATTGGTCAGGCGGTTCCCGGTCTGCTGGACGTGGGTGACGGTCAAGGGGGAGTGATACCCCTGAGTCTCCTGCAGAACACGGCGCCGTTCACCGTGGCCTCGGGCATTGCGGCCGGTGTCCTGGTGTTCACCGCGTGGCGGTGGATCGCGGGAATCCGCCTGGCCACCCGTCGCATGTTCGAACTACCACCGGCTCCGGGGATTCCCATAGCCGCCGTGCCGCGCGATCTGGCGTGGTTGGCCGTGATCGGCGTTCTGCTGTTGTCGTCGGCCGCCATCAGCGTGTTCGCCTCCGGCGCCGTGGAGTCCGTGATGCGATGGCTGGAAAGTACGGGGTGGATCGAACCGCAGGAGTGGCTGGACAGCGGCCTCAACGTCGTGATCGCCATCGCCTTGGGATTCCTGGTCGACCTGCTCATGAGCTTCACCCTGGTCCGAGGGGTCTCGCAGCTCAAACTGCACCGCAAGGCGCTGCTGGTGACGGTTCTGGTGGGCGCGATCGGTTCGCAACTGTTGCGCTTTGCCGGCGGCGAGATCATCGCGCGCACCACCAACAACCCCTATCTCTTCTCCTTCGCGGTGCTGGTCGGTGTGCTGCTGTGGTTCAACCTGTACGGGCAGATCCTGCTGCTCGCGGCGGCCGCGGGGGCCGTGGTGCAGGCCGACATTCGCGGCGCGCGAGCACAACCCGAACGGGAGACACGCGCGGTGACCGTCGTGGCGGCGTCGTCCCTGCCGACCGCCTCGCGGGGCCTGGAGCCGTACGGCACGACGCCGGGCGGAGACACTGCCGACGACGCCGCCGAGAGCCTCGCGGGGCGCGAGGGCAGCAGCGCGTTCCGCTCGGACTCGTAGGTATTCCCCCCACCCGAATGCTCCGGTCTCGGGCGCTCCGTCGTCCCGGCGCGCGTTTACCGCAGAAGCCGAACCCGTTCGGTGTAGCGCACTGGAACTGTGACCTGGCCCAGGGGAGAAGGGCACGATTGGACCCAGGGATAGTGCACAGAGCAAAGTGGCCCGGATCCGAATGGATCCGGGCCACTTCACTGACCGTTGCTTACAGTGCGCTGGCGAAGACCGCCTTCTTGACCTCGGCAATGGCCTTGGTCACCTGAATGCCACGGGGGCACGCTTCGGTGCAGTTGAAGGTGGTGCGGCAACGCCACACGCCTTCCTTGTCGTTGAGGATCTCCAGACGCATGTCGCCGGCCTGGTCACGCGAGTCGAAGATGAAGCGGTGTGCGTTCACGATCGCTGCGGGGCCGAAGTACTGGCCGTCGGTCCAGAAGATCGGGCAGGACGAGGTGCACGCCGCGCACAAGATGCACTTGGTGGTGTCATCGAAGCGCTCGCGGTCCTCTTGGGACTGGTAACGCTCGTACGTGGGCTCGTGGTCGTCGTTCACCAGGAACGGCATGATCTCACGGTAGGACTGGAAGAAGGGCTCCATGTCCACGATGAGGTCCTTCTCGCACGGAAGACCCTTGATGGGCTCCACCATGATCGGCTTGTCGAGATCCAGGTCCTTCAGCAGGGTCTTGCACGCGAGACGGTTGCGGCCGTTGATGCGCATGGCATCGGAACCGCACACGCCGTGAGCGCACGAGCGGCGGAAGGACAGCGAGCCGTCCAACTCCCACTTGACCTTGTGCAAGGCATCCAACACGCGGTCGGTGCCGTACATGGTCAGCTGCCACTCGTCCCAGTGGGCGTCCTCGCTGAACTCGGGATCGTAGCGACGCACCTTCAGGGTGACGTCATAGGTGGGGATCGCTTCAGAGGATGATTCCTGCTGAACGTCCTGGTTCTCGTTCTCAGTTACTGCAGTGGACATTAGTACTTACGCTCCATCGGCTCGTAACGGGTAAAGATCACGGGCTTGGTCTCCTGGCGGATACCGGCCGTGGGCGAGGAGGGATCTTCGTAGACCATGGAGTGAAGCATGAACTTCTCGTCATCACGGTCGGGGAAGTCCTCGCGGAAGTGACCGCCGCGCGATTCCTCGCGGTGCAGGGCGGCCACGGACATGACCTTGGCCAACTGCAACAGGAAGCCCAGCTCAACGGCTTCGAGCAGGTCCAGGTTGAAACGCTTGCCCTGGTCCTGGATGGAGATATTGGCGTAACGCTCTTCCAAGGCAGCAATGTCAGCAAGGCACTGCTCAATGGTTTCCGCGGTACGGAACACCTGCATGTTCAGGTCCATCGTGTCCTGCAGATCCTTGCGGATGGCGCCGACCTTCTCGCTGCCGTGGCCACTGCGTGCGTTGTCGAGCAGTGCTTCGGTGCGCTCGGCGGCGTTGTCCGGGATCGGCAGGAACTCTGCGTCGCGAGCGTACTCGGCGGCGTAGATACCGGCGCGCTTACCGAACACGTTGATGTCCAGCAGCGAGTTGGTGCCCAAGCGGTTGGAGCCGTGAACGGACACGCATGCCACCTCACCGGCGGCGTACAGGCCGGGAATGGTGGTCTCGGAGTCCTGGAAAACCTCGCCCTTGATGTCCGTGGGGATGCCACCCATGCAGTAGTGCGCGGTGGGGAACACGGGAACGGGCTCGGTGTAGGGCTCCACACCCAGGTACGTGCGAGCGAACTCGGTGATGTCCGGAAGCTTGGCGTCGATGTGAGCCGGCTCCAGGTGGGTGAGGTCCAACAGGACGTAGTCCTTGTGCGGACCGCAACCGCGACCCTCGCGGACCTCGTTGGCCATGGAACGGGCCACGATGTCACGGGGTGCGAGGTCCTTAATGGTGGGCGCGTAACGCTCCATGAAGCGCTCACCATCAGAGTTACGCAGAATGCCACCCTCACCACGGGCTGCCTCGGACACCAGAATGCCGAGACCCGCCAGGCCGGTCGGGTGGAACTGGACGAACTCCATGTCCTCCAGGGGAAGGCCCGCGCGGAACGCGATGGCCATGCCGTCACCGGTCAGGGTGTGGGCGTTGGATGTGGTCTTGAAGACCTTGCCCGCGCCGCCGGAAGCGAAGATCACGGACTTGGCCTGGAACACGTGCAGTTCGCCGGTGGCGAGGTCGTAGGAGACCACGCCTGCGGGGCGACGACCCTCCGGGGTGTCCACCATGATCAGGTCGAGCACGTAGTACTCGTTGTAGAACTCCACGTTGTGCTTGATGCAGTTCTGGTAGAGCGTCTGCAAAATCATGTGACCGGTACGGTCAGCGGCGTAGCACGCACGGCGAACGGGGTTCTTGCCGTGGTCGCGGGTGTGACCGCCGAAGCGACGCTGGTCGATCTTGCCCTCGGGCGTGCGGTTGAACGGCAAGCCCATTTTTTCGAGGTCGAGAACCGCGTCAATGGCCTCCTTGGCCATGACCTCGGCTGCGTCCTGATCGACGAGGTAGTCGCCACCCTTAACGGTGTCGAACGTGTGCCATTCCCAGTTGTCTTCTTCGACATTGGCCAGAGCCGCGCACATGCCACCCTGGGCTGCGCCGGTGTGTGACCGGGTGGGGTAGAGCTTGGTCAGTACGGCAGTGCGGGCGCGCTGGCCGGATTCAATGGCGGCGCGCATGCCGGCGCCACCGGCGCCGACGATAACCACATCGTACTTGTGAACCTGCATACCAGATGCTCTTTCTATGTGGATGAGTAAGTGAAGTGAACGTGCCCGTTCCGGGTGATCAATAGATCAAGCGGCGAAGCCCTGAGGCTCCGCCGCCCGAGTTATCACACGGTGTGGCAGAAGGAAGCGAGCAGCTCCGGATCGGCACCGGCGGGGCAGGGATCGAAGGTGAAGATCACCAGGGTGCCCAGCAGGATGACGAAGCCCGATGCCAAGAACAGCAGGACCTTCAGCCAGAAACGGGTGACGTTACGCTCGGCGTAGTCGTCGATGATGGTGCGCACGCCGTTGGTGCCGTGGAGCATGGCCAGCCAAAGCATGACCAGGTCCCAGACCTGCCAGAACGGATTGGCCCACTTGCCACCCACGAAACCGAAGTCGATGGCGTGAACGCCTTCGCCGACCATCAGGTTTACGAACAGGTGACCGAACACCAGGACGACCAGCACAATGCCGGACAAGCGCATGAACAACCACGCGAGCATCTCGAAGTTGCTGCGGGAGGCACCGGAACGGTTGTACTTGACGCCGTTCACCTCGAGGTCCCGGCTACGGGGGACCTGGATTTTGGTCTTGAGAGGTGTGCTCACGGAATCAGCCTCCGAATACGATCGACAGGTGGCGGATGAGGAACGGAATCATGACGATGACCCACAGGGCGATGACGCCCCAGAGCAGGCCCTTTTGATTCTTGGTGCCGCCCTTCCAGAAGTCGATCAGGATGATCCGCAGGCCGTTGAAGGCGTGGTAGACGATGGCTGCTACGAGCCCCGCCTCGCCAAGGCCCATGATGGGGTTCTTGTAGGTTGCCATCACCGCGTTGTAGGCCTCGGGCGATACCCGGACCAACGCGGTGTCAAGGACGTGGACCAACAAGAAGAAGAAGATGGCTACGCCTGTAATACGGTGGGCAACCCAAGACCACATGCCGTACTGGCCGCGGTAAAGGGTGCCCCTGGATGAGTTCGCCACGGAATAACCTCCCTGTGTCGCTCGTCGTCGTGCGCACTGGTTTGAACTAAAAAAACGGGATTCGCGCTGCTACACGGCATAAGCGGAGCCCTGGCTGGCTCTGTCATGGATGATGCGCTATTTCGATCCAAAGATACCAGCCTGCGGGTGAATTCCTGACAACGTGTCGCTAACCGCACCGGGGCGTAATCCCGCACAATTACGGCACGTTTGTGTGCTCGAATTAACCGTCAGTGCGGGGTTGAAATCAGACCGTCCACAACACAGGCCACGTGTGTGATCACGGGGGATGTCCCTGAGCGCGCCGGGCGGGCCGTAAACTGGCGCTCGTGACTTCGCCATTACAACGATTCCATCCGTTCATCCCCGCCGGTGGTGTGGGTTCGCGGTTGTGGCCGCTCTCGCGAGCGGACGCTCCCAAGTTCCTGCTGGACCTCACCGGATCCGGCTCCTCTTTATTGCGCGCAACCTACGACCGACTCGCGGGACTGTCCGCGGGACCGGTGATGGTCGTGACCGGGCGAAGCCACGCCGGGGCAGTCCAGGAGCAACTGCCAGAGTTGACCGGTGATGACCTGGTGCTCGAGCCATCTCCCAAGGATTCCGCCGCGGCCATCGGTCTCGCGTGCACGCTGATCGCCCGCCGCGACCCGGACGCCATCATCGGTTCGTTCGCGGCCGACCACGTGGTTGAGCCGGCCGAGACGTTCCAAGCGGTCGTTAAAGAGGCGGTGGAAGCAGCAGCCACCGGTCGCATTGTGACGATTGGCATCACGCCGTCCTCTCCGGCCACCGGCTTCGGATACATCAAGGCGGGGGAGTCGCTGGGCCTCGAGCAGGCACCGCATGCACTCACCGTGGAACATTTCGTGGAGAAGCCGGACAAGGACACGGCGCGTGAGTACGTGGCCAGCGGCAACTACACGTGGAACGCGGGGATGTTCGTGGCGCCGGTGGGGCTCATGCTGCAGTACCTGCGACAGAGCGAACCGGAGCTCGCGGACGGGCTGAACGTCATTGCGGATGCGTGGGACACCGACCGCCGCGATGCGGTGCTGGACGAAGTGTGGCCCACCCTGACCAAGACGGCCATCGACTACGCCGTGGCTGAACCCGCAGCGGCCGCCGGCGACGTCGCCATGGTGCCCGGCGATTTCACGTGGGAAGACGTGGGAGACTTCGCCGCGATCAACCGCTTGAACCAGGTGGACCCCAGCGGGGACTCGGACGTTGCGATCCTGGGCAAGAACAATCGTGTGCTCTCTGATGAGTCCTCGGGCATCGTGGTCTCGGACACCGGCCGACTGATCGCCCTGATCGGTGTGCAGGACATCGTGGTGGTGGACACCCCGGACGCACTTCTGGTCACCACGGCCGAACACGCCCAGCGCGTCAAGGACGCCGTGAACTCCCTGAAGAAGAACGGCGACACGGACGTCCTGTAGTCCATGACACAGTCGACGGCGCTGCTCAGCCCAGATCGGGTCTCACGGCGGTACGCTGAAACCCATGTTGGATCTTCCGCTGCCGTCCGCCGATGACATCGGCCTCCCCCCGGCCATCGGGCCATTGCTGTCCCATTACCTTCCCGGGCTGATTGCGTTCCGGCGCGACATCCACAAGCATCCGGAGCTCTCGTACGAGGAGTACCGGACCACCGATCGCATTGTCACCGCGCTCGAGGCGGTCGGGTTGAACCCCGTGCGCTTCTCCGCAACCGGTTGTTACGTGGACGTGGGGCGCGGTCCCGTCATGGTCGGCCTGCGCGCGGACATCGACGCACTCCCCATCCAGGAGAACACCGGCCTCCCGTACGCCTCCGTGAATGACGGCGTGATGCACGCGTGCGGTCACGATGTCCACACGACCATCATGGTGGGCGTGGCCCAGGTGCTCTCTGACCTGCACCGATCCTCACCGTTCGCCGGAACCGTGCGCGTGGTGTTCCAACCCGCTGAGGAAAAGCTTCCCGGCGGTGCGTTGACCATCATCGATCAGAACGTGCTGGAAGGGGTGCCGCGCATGTTCGCGCTGCACTGCGAGCCCAAGGTGGACGTCGGCCACGTGGGAACGCGCATCGGGGCCATCACCTCTGCCTCGGACACCGTGCGGATCGAACTGTCCGGCCGCGGTGGCCACACGTCACGTCCGCACCTGACCGAAGACCTCGTCTACGCGATGAGTCAGATCGCCGTGAATGTGCCGGCCGTGCTCTCGCGCCGGATCGACGTGCGCTCCGGCGTGGCCGTGGTGTGGGGTCAGTTCCATGCCGGCGTGGCGCCGAATGCCATTCCCGTCTCCGGTTTCATGGCCGGGACCATGCGCTGCCTCGACGCAGAGGCCTGGCACCAAGCGGGCGGCTTGCTGGATGAGGTGGTCGAGCAGGTGGCCGCCCCGTACGGAGTCACGGTGGAGCTCGAGCACATCCGCGGTGTACCTCCGGTGGTCAACGGTGAAACTGAAACCACGCTGTTGGAGATCGCAGCGCGCGCGGAACTCGGTGAGGACAGCGTGATGCTCGTGGAACAGTCCATGGGCGGTGAAGACTTCGCCTGGTTCCTGCAGCACGTCCCCGGGGCCATGATGCGTCTGGGAACCCGTGCTCCCGGCGGTCCCACCTACGACCTGCATCAATCCGACTACGCTCCGCAGGAAGAAGCCATCAGCTGCGGAGTTCAAGTGATGGCCTCCACTGCGCTGCGAGCCATTCGCCTGCGCGTGCGAGAACTCCACGACACAACGGACTCGGCACTCGTCGAGTAATCCCGTGGCTACACTGAGACTCTCTAAAGTTTCTGGGGAGTAACTAAGTAGCCTCCCCACCCAGAGAGTCTCTTCTCTCGTATCACCGGAGGACAACGATGACCCCTCGTTACTCGCGCGCGTTGAGCGCCATTGCACTGACCGGCGCGGCCGGCCTGGTTCTCGCCGGTTGCGGCCAGGCACCCGAAGAATCCAACGGCGGCAACTCGCAAGCCAAGGATTTCAAGGGCTGCATCGTCTCCGACGACGGTGGCTTCCAGGACCGCTCGTTCAACCAGGCATCCTTCGAGGGCTTGCAGGCCGTCAAGGACAAGCTGGAAATCGACATGAACCAGGCCGAGTCCCAGTCCGAGACCGAATTCGAGCCGAACCTGACTTCCATGGCCCAGGAGGGCTGCGACCTGACCGTGTCCGTGGGCTTCTTGCTCGCTGACACCACCAAGAAGGTTGCGGAGGCGAACCCGGACAAGAACTTCGCGATCGTCGACGACCAGTCCATCGAGGCCGACAACGTCAAGCCCATCGTGTACAACACGGCTGAGGCCGCGTTCCTCGCCGGTTACCTGGCCGCGGGTGCTTCCGAGACCGGAAAGGTCGCGACCTACGGCGGCATGGACATTCCCACCGTCACCGTGTTCATGGACGGCTTTGCTGACGGCGTGAACTACTACAACGAGCAGAAGGACGAGAACGTGGAGGTGCTGGGGTGGAACAAGGAGTCCCAGAACGGCACGTTCCTGACGTCGTTCCAGGATTCATCGCGCGCCAAGACCATCACCCAGAACCTCATCGGTGACGGCGCAGATGTGGTTCTGCCCGTGGCCGGCCAGGCAGCCCAGGGCACATTGGACGCCGTGAGCGAGGCGAACAACGGTGGCGACAACGTGCGTCTGATCTGGCCCGATACCGACGGCTACGAGACCCTGGACACCGGCAAGGAATACGTCCTGACCTCCGTGCTCAAGGAAATGTCCACCTCGGTGGAGGACGTGGTGACCCAGGCGGTCGACGGTAACTTCGACAACAGCCTGTACGTGGGCACGCTGGCGAATGAAGGTGTGGGCCTTGCCCCGTACCACGATCAGCATGACTCCGTGAGCGAAGAACTCGACAAGGAAGTTCAGCAGCTGAAGCAGGACATCATTGACGGCAAGGTCAAGGTCGAATCCGAGAACGCGCCCCAGGCGTAAGTAGTCACCGCCCCCGGGCAGGAGTGAATCTGTGAAGTTAGAGCTACGTGACATCACCAAGAAATTCGGCGGTTTCACGGCCAACCAGAACGTGAATCTGACGGTTGAGCCGCATCAGATCCACTGCCTGCTCGGGGAGAACGGCGCGGGCAAGTCCACCCTCATGAACGTGCTGTACGGGTTGTACGAACCCACCTCGGGCAGCATCGAGATCGACGGTGAGCCCGTGACGTTCTCCGGGCCCGGTGAGGCCATGGCCGCCGGGATCGGCATGGTGCACCAGCACTTCATGTTGGTCCCGGTGTTCACCGTGGCCGAGAACGTGGCACTCGGTAACGAGGCCACCAAGGGCGTCGGCTTGGACCTGAACACCACCCGAAACAGGATCCGCGAGATTTCCGATCGGTACGGGTTCCAGGTGGACCCGGACGCGATCGTCGAGGATCTTCCCGTGGGAGTTCAGCAGCGCGTGGAAATCATCAAGGCCCTGGTACGCGAGGCGGAAGTGCTCATTCTCGATGAGCCCACCGCGGTGCTCACGCCCAAGGAAACCGATGAACTTCTTAACATCATGCGGCAGCTGCGCGACAACGGCACGTCCATCGTGTTCATTTCCCACAAGTTGCGCGAGGTCAAGGCCGTCTCGGATGTGATCACCGTGATCCGCCGTGGCAAGGTCGAGGGTCAGGTCGGCCCGGATACATCCACCGATGAACTCGCCGCACTCATGGTGGGTCGTGACGTCTCACTGACCGTGGACAAGGAACCCTCGAACGCGATCGGCTCCGCTCTCGAGGTCACCGACCTCACGGTGGTGGGGGAGAACGGCGTGGTGTTGGTCGACAACGTCTCCTTCGCCGTAGCACCGGGAGAGATCCTGGCTGTCGCGGGTGTGCAGGGCAACGGTCAGACGGAATTGACCGAGGCCCTCGTGGGGCTGGCCGACCATGTGTCCGGTTCCATCAAGCTCGAGGGACAGGAACTGGCCGGGCGGGGCGTACGCGAGGTGCTGTCGGCCGGCGTCGGGTTCGTTCCCGAGGACCGCTCGACCGAGGGTCTCGTGGCCCCGTTCTCGGTGTCCGAGAACCTCGTCCTGGACCGCTACAAAGACCGTGAATTCGCGTCGGGCCCGTCCCTGAAACTCGGCGCGATGCGTGAGAACGCGCAGCAGGCCGTGGACAGCTACGACATCCGCACCGGATCCGTGGACGCCCCGGTGTCCACGCTGTCCGGCGGTAACCAACAGAAAGTCGTCATCGCCCGGGAGCTGTCGCGCCCCCTCAAGCTGTTCGTCGCCTCCCAGCCCACGCGCGGCGTGGACGTGGGTTCCATTGAATTCATTCACAAACGCATCGTGGCCGAACGCGACAAGGGCGTCCCCGTGATCATCGTGTCCACAGAACTGGACGAGGTGTACGCGCTCGCGGACCGGATCGCCGTGTTCTTCCACGGCAGGCTCATGGGTATCGTGCCCGCGGACACTCCGAGGGAAACCTTGGGCCGCATGATGGCCGGTGAGACGGCAGACGAGGTTCTGCCGCCCGCACCCTGGGACGACAGCCATGACCAGCAACAACACGAGGGGACGCACACGGCATGAGCGCCACGACCACCTCTCCGGAATCGAACCAGGTCTCAGCACCTTCTCCGGTCGAACTGAATCCGGATGACTTCCGCCGTTCCCTGCTGGGCTCCACGCTGCAGTCGGTACTGGCAGTTCTGGCCGCACTTCTTCTGGGAGGCCTGCTGATCGCAGCTACCGATGAAACGGTGCGCGAATCCGCCGGGTACTTCTTCGCTCGTCCGGGGGATACCCTGACCGCCATGTGGGACGCCGCCTCCAGCGCGTACGTCGCCATGTTCCACGGCGCGGTGTACAACCCCGATGGCAGCGGCCTGACCGGCAAGTTGTATCCGCTGACCGAGACGCTGACCGTGGCGACCCCGCTGATCCTCGCGGGTCTGGGTGTCGCATTGGCCTTCCGCACCGGCCTGTTCAACATCGGTGCGCAGGGTCAGATCCTGATCGGCGCCACTCTGGCCGGTTACGTGGGCTTCGCGTGGCAGTTGCCCGTGGGCCTGCACCTACTGGTGGTCATCGTGGCCGGTGCGCTGGGAGGTGCTATTTGGGGCGGCGTCGTCGGCCTGATCAAGGCACGAACCGGCGCGCACGAGGTCATCCTGACCATCATGCTCAACTACATCGCGATCAACCTGGTGTCCTGGTTGCTGACCCTGTCGACCTTCCAGCGCGAGGGTTCGTCCAACCCCATCAGCCCGCCCATTGCCGAGACGGCGATGTTCCCGAAACTTCTCGGGGACAGCTTCCGGTTGCACTGGGGCTTTGTGGTGGCGGTCGTGGCGACCGTGGCCGTCGCGTGGCTGCTGAACCGCTCGACCATCGGTTTCGAACTGCGCGCCGTGGGCGCCAATCCGCGCGCCGCACGCACCGCGGGCATCTCCGTGACCAAGGGGTTCGTGGTGGTCATGCTAATTGCTGGAATGCTGGCGGGCTTGGCCGGTACCGCGCAGATCGCCGGAACCGAACACTCGCTCACAGTGGGTATCGCGGCGTCCTTCGGTTTCGACGCGATCACCGTGGCCCTGCTGGGTCGATCCAAGCCGTGGGGCACGTTCTTCGCGGGCATTCTCTACGGAGCCTTCCGCGCCGGTGGCGTGACCATGCAGACGGCCACCGGCACCAACATTGACATCGTTCTGGTCGTGCAGTCCCTGATCGTGCTGTTCGTAGCACTCCCCCCGCTGCTGAAACTCAAGTCCCGTCGCAAGGAGGTGGCAGCGTGAGCACCACGACCCCGGCCCCCGAGTCCTCGAACGCGCCCCAGGAGGAACTGTCCACCGCCGCCGCGAACCGGACGGTGGGTGTTCGCACCTTCCGGCCGGCCATCGGGTTGGCGATCCTGGCGCTGGTGGCCCTGATCCTCTTTGCCCTCAACGCCGCCGACGGGTCCGTGGAGTTCCGACTCTCCGACTCCGGGGACGCCATCCAGCTGCCCAATCTGTCCGTACCGGTCACGGCCTACGGCTGGGTGGTCACCGTTGCGCTCGCCGCGCTCGCAGTGTTCGCCGCGGTCCGGGCGCGCAGCTTGCCGCGCTGGGCGTTGATCCTGGCCGGCTTCTTCTTCGTCACGGGTTTCCTGGTGTGGATCGTGGGTACCGCGCAGACCCCGAGCATCTCGGTGACCGCATTGCTCGCCGGTTCGGTGGCCCTGGCCACACCGCTGATTTTCGGTTCCCTGGGCGGCCTGTTGTGCGAGCGCTCCGGCGTGGTGAACATCGCGATCGAGGCGCAGCTGCTGTTCGGCGCGTTCTCCGCCGCAGTGGCCGCAACGGTGGCCAACAACGTGTGGGTGGGTCTGCTGGCTGCCGTGATCGGCTCCATGCTGGTGTCCTTGGTGTTGGCGATCTTCTCGATCAAGTACCGCGTGAACCAGGTCATCGTGGGCGTGGTGCTCAACGTTCTGGTCTCGGGTCTCACGGGCTTCATCTTTGCCACCGTGTTGCAACCCAACGCGGCGGACTTCAACTCCCCGGCACGTCTCCCGCACATCACCATCCCCGTGCTGTCCGAAATTCCCGTGATCGGCCCGGTCTTCTTCGACCAGTCGATCATCGGCTACATCATGTACGTGACCGTGGCGATCGTCTGGTACGCGCTGTACCGCACCCGCTGGGGTCTGCGCACCCGCGCCGTGGGTGAGCACCCCAAGGCCGCCGACACCCTGGGCGTGTCCGTCAATGCACTGCGCGTGCGCAACGTGCTCATGGGTGGTGCCGTGGCCGGCTTGGGCGGTGCGTTCTACACGCTCGTGTCGGTCTCGGCATTCACCCGCGACATGACCTCGGGCGCGGGCTATATCGCACTGGCTGCCCTGATCTTCGGCCGTTGGAACCCCGTGGGTGCGCTGCTCGCGTCGCTGCTGTTCGGCTTCGCGTCCAACTTGGAATCGATCCTGTCGTTCCTGGGTACGTCCGTTCCCAGCCAGTTCCTGGCCATGCTGCCCTACATCGTGACCATCCTGGCCGTCGCCGGCCTGGTGGGGGCCTCCCGCGGTCCCGCCGCGTCCGGCGAACCTTACGTGAAGGAGTAACCATGATTGACGACGCCGCCTGGCGCAGCCTGCAACAAGCCGCCACCGATGCGCTCCAACACTCGTACTCGCCCTACTCGAACTTTCCGGTGGGTGCCGCGGCTCTCGTGGACGACGGCCGGGTGGTTACCGGCGCGAACATCGAGAACGCCTCGTACGGCGTCACGCTGTGTGCCGAGTGCTCGCTGGTCTCCGCCCTGTACATGTCCGGTGGCGGAAAGCTCGCGGCGTTCGTGTGCGTGGATGCTCAGGGTGACGTTCTCATGCCGTGCGGTCGATGCCGTCAGCTGCTCTACGAACACCGCGCACCCGGAATGGAGCTGCTGACCGTGAGCGGTGTCCGCAGCATGGACCAGGTCCTCCCGGACGCGTTCGGGCCGCAGCACCTGGAGTAAGGTTTCCAACTTCTCATGACGAACGACCCCCGGATCATCACTGATGATCCGGGGGTCGTTCGTTGTTCAAAGGACACTCTTGTTTTTGGTGTCGTTCAGGCCGTTTGTGGGCCGGCTGTACTGGATGTTGTTCGGGCGGTCCGGCGGGGCCGGTTTCCCGGGGCAATCGGACAGCGGGAGGTCTTCGCTTAGCCGCCGTTCGGCGGCATGAGGCGGTCGTGCAGGGGAGCGGCGTAGATCCGGGACGGATCCAATTTCTCCAGAATGCGCACCGCGGAGTCCCATTCCTGGTCCGCTGGCTGCCCCTGGCTGTACGAGCGGGGCACCTGGTTCTGCAGGATGTCCTGGTTCTGCCACGCGCCGTCTGCCGAGTAGCCCCAGCCCTTGGACCATTCCATCCGCACACCGGCGTAGGAAGCGTAGTTGTTGATGACCCACTGTTCGCACTCCTGGAAGAACTGCAGGGAGTACGGGGTGCCCGGGAAGGTGAGGATGTCCAGCCACACCACGGTGTCCCATTCCGGGTGATCAGCGAATTGCCGGGAGGGGGAGAGCGTGGGCGTGATGGCCCCCGGGATCTCCACGTCAGCGGGATTGTCCACGCCCGTGACGCGAATTTCCAGCGGGCCGTTGACGGGGTAGCGCCAGCGCTTGGCGTATTCGTTCAGGCTGGCCTTGTAGTAGTTGTGGAACTCGTACAGCACCCGCTGAACATCCGCCCGGCGGCAGTGGATCGCGTACCCGTTGGCGGTCACCTTGGGGGTGTTGGGCCGAACGTACAACTGCAGGTTCTTGGGCGCGCCCCACAGGTCGGAAACGAATGACGTGGTGAGTGAGGTCGCCGTGATCTTCTGCTGAGCAGGCCCCAGTTGAGTGGCGATTGCCGGAGTGCCGGTCTGAATCTTCTTGAAGAGATCCGAGATCTGCTGCGGGATGTTGTCCGAGAATACGTAGTTGTGAGGGAATGAAGTCCCTCGGGACAGCAGCGGCTTGTAGCGACTGAACTCCCAGGTCTTCACCCACGGGAACGAGGTGAACGGGAACAGGATGACTTCCACCCGGCCGCACGAGCGAAGGTACGAGTCCACCGACCGTCCCCACGATCCCGGCTTGGCGAACAATTCCCAGGTGGGAATGGTGATGTAACTGCGGCAACGCATGTTGCTCAGTTTGGCCACGCGCAACTGAACCGAGGTCACGATGGTGCGTCCCAGGTTGGTCAGCAAAGGGCCGATGTCCGGGTCGGTGCGTTCGAACCGTTTCACCGCGTAGTCACCGCTGGTTTCGTCCCAGACGACCGCGTCCATGGACACCACCAGATTGGACAAAGATCCGAAGGTTGCTCCGGCGGGGCGTGTTTCGCCTGAAGCGGGCACCGCGGTTCCGTGCCCCGCGATGGCCAACGCGCCGCCGATGGTGACGTCACCGGGAGCGGGGTGGTGCATGATGCTCAAACCGCGGTTGTTGGCGGCGTTGAGGACCGCCTCGAGCGAGGCTCCGCCCTGAGCGGTCACGGTCATCGCGGTGGGATCGACCGTGATCGCAGTCAGATGCTTGACGGTGTCGACCATGAGGACACGGGACTCCTGCGTACTACCCGACTCGACACTCAACGGAGACCAGTTGTGCTGGTATCCGCGGGCCCGCAACCTCCAGTCATTGGAGGAGGCCCATCGTGCCAGTTCAGCGACCTGGTCTGCAGATGTGGGTGCAACGGTCCACAAGGGTGAGGTGCGAGTTTCTCCGGACCAATTGACGAACACCTCGAGCCAGGGCGTCATCCCCGCGGGCAGAACCGGAGCAGGGCTGCCGGGGACGCGCACGGCGGCTTCCGCGGGGCTCAGCATGGCCGACAGGGTCCACCCGCTGCCAGCGATCGCGGCGGCCGCGAGGGCGGTGCGTCGGTTGATGCCCTCGTGCTCCACGATGGTGCCCTCGGATGTGGATGCGCGGTGACGCGGAGTCCCCAGCGGCGCACGGTCCCCGGTGGTTGCCATGGTTGATCGAGGAGTGAAGAAACGCCATAGCGACCGTGCAGATCGCGAAATTCCTTGTGACGTGGACAGTCTGTGTGCGGGCATGGTGAACTCCTACGCGCGCAAAGACCACATGAGAGCCCCCGAGCGCGAGCAAATTGGGCACCGGCGAACACGCGTCGCGTCGATCCAGCCCGATCAACGCTGTGCGACGGCAGCCCGCCATCGCCCCGCGACCCCTTGTTCCCCAGTGCTACTCAATGACCGGTTATCCGGTATGTCTCTTATTTTGCCAAGGCGGGTCAGTAGGCTATCGGTCAGACAGGTGGGAACTTTAGGGGACGAACGCTAATACCTGTGGGCGGGTTGGCCCACAGGATGTGCACCGGGGAAATGACTTCTCATGAACACCCGGGAGCTGAATTCCCACCGGGCGCTCGGCACGCGGCCCTATACTTTGGCAGAAGAGTAAGCGACGGTCCGGAAGGAAATTACACGTGGGTTTGAGAGACTTGTTCCGCAGTAAAAGCAGCACCCCCAGCACCCCGCAGCCATCACCCGGGGCCCCCGCTAATGATCCGCGCGCCAAGGATAGTGATCTCCGCGCGCAGGGCACCCAGAATGCAGACGAGCCGGGTCGCGGAGCTGTCGAAGCCAACGCCGCGCAGCAGGACCAGGTGAACGACCGCAACGTGGGCGAGGGTTCGAACGCTCTCGCCGTCGATCATGAAGTGCACGGCAACGACGCCGCTCGGGGCGCGAACACCCCGCAGGGCACCGAGGCGCACGGAACCGACACGCAGCAGTTGCCGGAGTCCGGGCCGCTGCGCAATCTGGTCGACATCCTGCTGTCCCGTGGCGCGGATCGCGCTCGCCTGACCTTGGTGCAGTCCGGCAACGTGATGACTCACCAGACCCGCCAGGCTCACGGCGAGGCCCAGGACGAGGTGGAGAACGGCACCGTGGATCAGGGATCCCCCCTGTTCGACGATGTTGCGGACCTGTACACCCAGGCCATGAACACCCCCGTTGGCCCGTGGCGTCAGTTGGACCTGACCGTGACTCCGGAGCAGAACGGCCAGCGTATGGTCACCGTTGATTACGCATTCCCGAGCGGCCAGTCCCGCAAGGAGAGCTACGTGCAGGGCCGCGCGCTGTCCGGCCACGGCACCGACCGCGCAGACGACGTGCGCACCGGTGACGCGCGCACCACCGACGTACGCGCCGATGAGGGACGCACGCATGGCGATTCGACGTCGTCGGCGGGCGCTGGCCTTGCCGGCGCGGGTTTGGGTGCGGCTGCCGGAGCCGGTGTGGCTTCGGGCTTGAACCGCGATGACAACGACCGGCGGACCGCGGACTCCGATCGCGCAGACGATGTGCGCACCGGAACCGACGCTCGCGATACCGACAACGTTGGCAGCACCGAGGTCTCAGACGAGCGTTACACGGAGGCCTCCGTCTCGGATCGCGACGGAATCCAGGACCGTTCCGAAACGGATATCGAGTCCGTGCGCGTGGTCGATGGCACCGATGCTTCTCCGGTGGCGAACGGCCAGATCGTGACCAAGGGCGATCCCGATCCCATCGTGATTACAGCGGACGACCAGTCAGATCGCGACCAGTCCCACCCCGAGGATTCCTTCCGGGCAGCCGCCGCGCAGAACGGTGAGCGCAACGACACCCTGCTGGCCGAGGATTCCCAGCGGGCTGATTCGGACGCCGCCTACGGCGAGTCGGCCGATCGCGATGCCCAGGATTCGGTGCTCGACGGCCGCGAAGCCGAGACCCACGCGGATGATCAGCGCGATTCGCTGCGCGATGATCGTGATGACCGTAATGACCGCGGCGACCTGCCCGAGCACGTGGATGAGTCCGAGTTCGGTGGCTTCAGCGAGCCCGAGTCCCCGGTTGCTCCGACCGGTGCGGGCGCCGCGGCACTGGCTGCGGACGCCGATCCCTCGGACGCTCCGCAGATGGCGCAGAGCACGGACGTGGCGCCGTCCTACACCGCACCCAGCGAGCAGCCCAGCGGTGATTCGCCGGCTACCGGCAACCTGGTGTTGACCCTGTCGGATGTGCAGTCGCGCTTGAACGAGGCGCAGCGCCACCTGTTCGGCGAGGGTGGTACGGCTCGCGACGTCTCGACCGTGCTCATTCGTGTTCGTGCCCTGGGCACCTACTACGACGCCCTGACCCACGTTCGGTTGAACGGTTTCTGGGATCAGCGCGGCACCTTTGATCTGGTTCCCGAGAACCTCCTGAAGGTTCAGGAGCTCAAGGACGATTCCTATGTGGAGGGCTCCGGCGCTCCGCTGGCCATGATGTTCCGCTTCCGCCCGGGCGTTCCCCCGGAGGTCTCCTTCGACTACTCGGACGAGGAAGCCTTTGTGCGCTACGAGCAGCGCCTGCCAGGTCAGAACTACCTGGAGGAGCTGCGCATGTTCCCGCGCACCGGCTCCAACATTCCCCAGCACATGAACGACGCTCTGCAGGATTGGAACTACTGATTCATGAGGCAGTCAACCTCCACCGAGGGCTCCGTCCGCGCTATGGACGGGGCCCTCGGGCCTATCCCAGCAGTGTGTCTCCACGACCACTTGGACGGCGCCCTGCGTCCGGCCACCATCGTGGAGCTCGCACGAGAGATCAACCATGAACTGCCGCAGACGGATCCCGTGGCTCTCGGCCGGTGGTTCGAGGACAGCGCGAATTCCGGCAGCCTGGAGCGCTACCTGACCACGTTCGAGCACACCACTGCGGTCATGCAGACGGCAGAGGCCCTGGCGCGCGTGGCCGAGGAGTACGTACTCGACTGCGCGGCCGACGGTCTCATCCACACCGAGGTCCGCTGGGCACCCGAGCAGCATCTGGTCGGTGGCCTCACGCTCGATCAGGCCGTGGACGCCGTCCAAGACGGTCTGGCGCGTGGCGTGGCCGAGGTCAAAGCCTCGGGCGGTCATATATCCGCCGTGCAGATCCTGTGCGCAATGCGCCACCTGGACAAGTCCGGTGAGATTGCGCAGTTGGTGGTCGATCGAGTGCGTGCGGCGGCCGGTACGACGTCGCCCGGTGACGTCCCCGGTGAACCCGCACCCGGATCGGTGGTCGCGTTCGACCTGGCCGGTCCCGAGAAGGGCTTTCCCGCCTCGGATCACCGGCAAGCACTGCACCTGCTGACCGAGAACTTGGTGCCCGTCACGCTGCACGCCGGTGAGGCGGACGGCGCGGAGTCCATCCGGGATGCGCTGGTTTCCGGGCGCGCCCTGCGCATCGGCCACGGTGTTCGCCTGCTCGAGGACGACCCGGAAGCCACCGGACCGCTGTCCCGGTGGGTGCGCGACCGCCACATTGCCCTCGAGGTGTGCCCGTGCTCCAACCTGCAGACCGGTGCGATCAGCCACTGGGGTGAGTCCATCAAGGATCACCCGATCACCCAGCTGCACCGGTCGGGGTTCACGGTCACGCTGTCCCCGGACAACCGGTTGATGAGTGCCACCTCCGTGTCCCACGAGATGTCCCTGTTGCTCTCGGAGGCCGGTTGGTCCAACCAGGATCTGGCGGACATCCAGCTCAACGCGGCGCGCGCGGCGTTCGTGCCCCGCGCCTACCAGGACTGGTTGGCCGAGCGGATCGAGGAGGCCTCCGCGTGAGTTCCCGAGACATCGCGCAAGCCGTCCCGACAGGAACGGGGGAGCGGTTCGAAGAACTCGTGAGCGTAATGAACCGTTTGCGGTCCCCGGGCGGTTGCGAGTGGGACGGCGCCCAGACCCACGAGTCCCTGCTGCGCTACCTGGTGGAGGAAGCGTACGAGGTGGTCGAAGCGGTCGAGTCCCCGAACACCTCGGCGAACGCTACGACGGACAGCACCGCGGCCGCCCGGGCAGAACTCGTCGAGGAACTCGGTGACATCCTGTTGCAGGTCGTCTTCCACGCGCGCATCGGCCAGGAACATTCCGGTGACGAGGCCTTCGACGTCACCGACATCATCGCATCCGTGACCGACAAGCTCGTGCGCAGGCACCCGTTGGTATTCGGCGACCAGGACGGGGCTGACTCGGCGGCTTCCACCGCGGACGGTCAGTCCGGCGACAGCAACGAGGAACTGTCCGCCCGCTGGGACGCCGTCAAACGCTCCGAGAAGCCACACCGCACCAACGTGTTCGACGGTATTCCGCCCGCACTCCCGGCGCTTGCGCTCGCGGAGAAGGCCTTGTCGAAGGCTCGCAGGCACGGCGTCGAAAATAAGCCGGAACCGTCGGAGACCAAGGACACCGCGGACCTGGAACGCGCCGAAGCCGAATTCGGTGATCGCCTGCTGGAACAGGTGCGAGCGGCGTCGGCGGAGGGACTGGACGCGGAACGCGCCCTGCGCGGGGCCGTGCGACGTTACATCCACACGAATAACCGGCCCATTTAGCCCGGAACCGACCGAGATCGGTAGGCTGAAGACAGGGCACCGCCCGATAGGTCAACGACCAGCAAGGAGATTATCCATGGCAATGATCATTGCTTTGCAAGCCCGTCAGATTCTGGACTCGCGTGGCAACCCCACGGTTGAGGTCGAGGCACTGCTCGAGGACGGCAGCTTTGGCCGCGCGGCAGTTCCCTCGGGAGCATCCACGGGTGAATTCGAAGCAGCCGAACGCCGTGACGGAGACAAGAAGGTCTACCTGGGCAAGGGCGTTCTGGACGCCGTCAACGCCGTGGACGAGGACCTGGAACAGGCCATCGTGGGCCTGGACGCCTCCGACCAGCGCGCTGTGGACCAGGCAATGCTCGACCTGGATGGCACCGACAACAAGTCCAAGCTCGGCGCCAACGCCATCCTGGGCGCATCCATGGCCGTGGCCCGCGCCGCCGCCAGCTCCGCGGACCTGCCGCTCTACAAGTACCTGGGCGGCCCCAACGCGCACGTGCTGCCGGTACCCATGATGAACATCCTCAACGGCGGCTCCCACGCTGACTCCAACGTGGACATCCAGGAGTTCATGATCGCTCCGATCGGCGCTCCCACTTTCGCAGAAGCCCTGCGCTGGGGCGTTGAGGTGTACCACTCGCTCAAGTCCGTGCTCAAGGAGCGCGGCCTGTCCACCGGCCTGGGTGACGAGGGCGGTTTCGCACCGAACCTCAAGTCCAACGCCGAGGCACTGGACCTGATCCTCGAGGCCATCAAGAAGGCCGGTTACAAGGCCGGTTCGGACATCGCTCTCGCGCTGGACGTGGCCTCCTCCGAGTTCTTCGAGAAGGGCAAGTACTCCTTCGAGGGCAAGAAGCGTTCCGCCAAGGACATGTCCGACTACTACGCGGACCTGGTCAAGAAGTACCCGCTGGTCTCCATCGAGGATCCGTTGGACGAGGACGACTGGGAAGGCTGGACCACCCTGACCCGCGCCATCGGCGACAAGGTGCAGCTGGTCGGTGACGACCTGTTCGTGACCAACCCGGAGCGTCTGGCTCGTGGCATCGAGGGCGGCGTGGCCAACGCGCTGCTCGTGAAGGTCAACCAGATCGGTTCCCTCACCGAGACCTTCGACGCCATGGAGCTCGCACAGCGCAACGGCTACCGCTGCATGGTCTCGCACCGCTCCGGTGAAACCGAGGACACCACCATCGCGGACATCTCCGTGGCGGTGAACGCCGGCCAGATCAAGACCGGTGCTCCGGCTCGCTCCGAGCGCGTGGCCAAGTACAACCAGTTGCTGCGCATCGAGGAAGAACTCGGCGACGCCGCTCGCTACGCCGGCGCTTCCGCGTTCCCGCGCTTCTCGGCCAAGTAAGACACACCGCCCACGCAGTTGGGTGAACGAACCGCCCGGTTCCCCTTGCGGGGGACCGGGCGGTGGCGTGTGGGGACGCGCACCAGGTTGCGTGCGGGAAACGACCACGTTCGGGTCGCTAGAATGATCCGCAGGATTGATGAGGGTGCGTCTCATGCCGAGACCACCGTGGAGCGCGGGAGGTGTGCATGGTTGGCCCCAGGCCCAGGATTCCTCGGTTCTCCGGGAAGAAGAAGGGCACGGACGGGAAGCCTTCGGCGTCCGAGGGCCGAGCCACCTCAAGCCCGCGAACCGGCACCCAAGGAGCAGGGCGCCCCGGTCACTCGGGCGGCGGATCGTCCACGGTCACCGCACCCACACCCGCGCACTCGTTCAACGGTCGACTCATTGCCTTGATCGTGGTGGCCACCCTGATTTTGTTCCTGGCCGCTCCCACCGCCAAGATCTTCTTCGACCAGCGGGCCCAGATCGCCGCTCTCGAAGAATCCATTGCGGCCAAGGAGCAGGAGCAGCAACAGCTCAAGCTGCAAGAGGAGCGCTGGGGTGACGACGCGTACGTGGAGCAGCAGGCCCGTGAGCGCATGTTCTACGTGATGCCCGGTGAACGGGCCTACCTGGTGCTCGGAGCGGAACAAACGGGACGTCAGGCCGCGGAGTCCTCCGCGGAACAGGTCGAAGCGGGTAAACCTGCCTGGGCTGATGGCCTGTGGCAGTCCGTGGTGGATTCGGCGTTCCCCCGCAGCGAGCCGGAAATCGCCCCTGTGGAGCCCGAGCAGTAACCTTTCTCTCCTGACGGATCGTGTTCCGATTGAATCCGTCTCCCTCGACGAACTGGCCCAGCAGCGCGCCGGAAAGTAGTACGCAAGTGACTGAAGCTCAGCCGACCCATGACCCCTCCGTGACCCAGCAGGATCTCACGGTGGTGGGACACCAGCTCGGCCGTCCGGCGCGTGACGTGGTGGAAATCGCCGCGCGTTGTGTGTGCGGTAACCCGCTGGTTGTTGCCACCGCACCCCGGTTGGCCAACGGCACTCCGTTCCCCACGGTGTTCTACCTGACGCACCCCGTCATCACCTCTGCGGTGTCCCGGCTCGAGGCCGAGGGCAGCATGTACGGCATGTCGGACCGGATCAAGGAGGACACCGAGCTGGCGGAGCAGTACCAGGCGGCCCACGAGCATTACCTGGGGGAGCGGCGTCGGATTGGCGAGAAGGCCGGAATCGGTGAGGTGTCCGAGATCGAAGGCATCTCCGCAGGCGGCATGCCCACCCGCGTGAAGTGCCTGCACGTCCTGGTGGGTCACAGCCTGGCCGCCGGCCCGGGCGTGAACCCGCTGGGCGACGAGACCCTGGGACTCATCGCGGACACCTGGACCACGGACCGTTGCGCATGCGACCCGGAGTGGCGCACCGCGGACTGATTGCGCCAACCGCACACGTCCTGCGTGCACCGCAGATGACGCAGACAACGACGCCCGCCTCACGGATCATCCGTGAGGCGGGCGTCGCACTGTCAGGACGGGCTGCCGCAGGGCCGCCGAAACCGGACCGCTAGCGCTGCACCGACGTGGGTGTGCCGCGTCCGCCGCGGTTCTGCACGGCCTTGATCAGCTCGACCAGCAAGAAGATCACCACGCCGTTGAGCAGCGCGAAGCCCCATTCCACCCAGCCCAGCGGCGCAGAACCGAACCACGCGTTCATGAACGGCGCGTAGGTGAAGACCAGCTGCACCGCCAGCAGGATGCCCGTGGAGATCCACGTGGCCTTGTTCCCGGTGATGGCGCGCGGGTGCAAGCTGGACAGGTGCAGGAAGCGCGAGTTGAACAGCACGAAGATCTGGCCAAGGACCAGCACGGAGACCGCCGTGGTGCTGGCCACGGCGTCCGAGGCGCCCGACTCGCTCATGACCCGGTAGGACAGCAGCGCGGCCGCGCCGATGAAGAATGCCACCCACACCACACGTAGCCACAAGGACACGGGCAGCAGATTGGCATCCCGGTCGCGGGGACGGCGTTGCATGATGCCCGGCTCGGCAGGCTCGTAGGCCAAGGTGATGGACAACGTGATCGCGGTGACCAGGTTGACCCACAAGATCTGCGTGGGCCGCAACGGCGGTTCTGCGCCCAGGAGTACGGAGGCCAGGACCACCAGGCCCATGCCGATGCTCGTGGGGAGCAGGAACACCACGGATTTGCGGATGTTGTCGTAGATCCGTCGGCCTTCGTGGACCGCACCTTCAATCGTGGCGAAGTTGTCGTCCGCGAGCACGATGTCCGCGGCTTCCTTGGTGGCCTCGGTGCCCTTGATGCCCATGGCGATACCCACGTTGGCACGGGTGAGGGCGGGGGCATCGTTGACGCCGTCGCCGGTCATGGCCACCACCTCGCGGCGGGCCTGCAGGGCGTCCACAATGCGGATCTTGTGCTCGGGGCTCGTGCGCGCAAAGACATCCACGTCCGTGACGCGCTCGACCAGTTCCTCCTTGGTCATGGCCTCGACCTCGGCGCCGGTCACCACCACGGGATCGTCGTTGGTGGACAGGCCCAGTTCGCGGCTGATGGCACGGGCGGTTTCCGCGTGGTCACCGGTGATCATCTTCACGTTGATCCCGGCCCCGTGACACGACGCCACGGCCGTGATGGCTTCTTCACGCGGCGGGTCGACCAGCCCCACGAGCCCAACGAATTCGAGCCCCTCGTCGAGGTCCTCGTGAGACAGGGTGGCGGTGCCCGCGGCCATGGTCTTGCGCGCGGCAGCCAGCACTCGCAGCCCCTGGGACGCCAGATCCGTGTTGGCGCGTTCCCACTCGTCCGGGTCGAAGTCCGTGGCGCCGTGCGCGTCCGGCAACTCGGTTGAGCAGCGCTGCAGGAGCCGGTCCGGGGCTCCCTTGACGAGGATCTCGCGCTCGCCGCCGGGAGCCTCGCTCAGCACCGCCATGTACTTGTTGGACGAATCGAAGGGGAGCGCGCCCACGCGACTGTATGGAGCGGCGTCGAACCCGGCCTTGCGTCCGAAGATCGCGAGCGCCGCCTCGGTCGGCTCGCCCACGATCTGGATGCGTTCGCCGGTCCCGCGCAGGGTGGCGTCATTGCAGAGGACGACGGCGCGCGCGAGCGTCCGCGCGTTGCGTGAGGCTTCGTCGGTTGCCTCGCCGGAGGCCACGACCGTGCCCTGATCCGTGTATCCCTCGCCGGTGATGGCGAAGCGACCACCGGGCACGGACGCGACGCGGGCGGTCATCTCGTTGCGGGTCAGCGTTCCGGTCTTGTCCGAGCAAATCGTGGTGACCGCGCCGAGAGTTTCCACGGCCGTCATCGTGCGGGTGATGGCCTTGTGACGCGCCATTTGTTGAACGCCCAGCGCCAGCGTGATGGTCACGAGCGCCGGTAGCCCCTCGGGCACCGTGGCCACGGCAAAGCTGATGAATGAGCTCAGCACGGTCTGCGTGGGCATCGAATAGATGAACCAGGCGACCAGCATCATTACGGCACTCACGACCAAGATGCCCAGCGCGAACTGCTTGCCCAGGCGGTCCATTTGTTCGGTCAGGGGAGTAGCCAGCTGGTCGATGTCGTCCACGAGGGACTGGATGCGTCCGATCTCCGTGTTCGAGCCGGTGGCGACCACCACACCCAGCGCGGTACCGCGGGTGACCACGGTGCCGGAGTGCGCGATGCTGGTGCGATCACCGATTCCGGCGTCCTCCGCCACGGCTTCCACGTGCTTGTCGCTGGGCTCGGATTCGCCCGTGAGCGCGGATTCGTCGATGGCCAGTCGATTGGCGTCCAGGAGGCGCAGATCGGCGGGGACCTTGTCGCCGGGACCCAGCCGAACGACGTCACCGGGCACCAGATCTTCGCCATCTACTTGCTGCCACTCGCCATCGCGCAGCACCGAAGCGTGCATCGAGAGCATGCCGCGGATCCCAGCGAGTGCCTTCTCCGCTTGCCCCTCCTGCACGAAACCGATCACCGCGTTGCCCACGGCCACCGCGATGATGACCCAGAAGTCGACCCATTCCCGGTAGAAAGCCGTGATGACCGCGGAAACCAACAGGATGTAGATGAGCACGTTCTTGAAGTGGGCCAAGAATCTCAGAATCGCCGGTTTCCGCTGGGCGGGTGGCAGCCTGTTGGGGCCCACCCGATCCCGGATCTCCGAGGCTTGCGCGTTGGTCAGCCCGGATTCCTGCGAACCCCACTCCCGCAGGGCTTCCGCCGGGCTGAGCGCGTGGAACGCGCGGGTGGATACGGTGTCGCCGATTTCTGAGGTCATCGTTGGTCTCGTTCGTGTTGTCGCGTATCAGGCAGGGAAATCGTTAGCTACCTTCAGTTTTTCACACGTTGGTCAGACCACGGGTGGTGATCCCACCGCTCGTTGTGCGCGTCGTTGCAGTTGTTCCCACTGGTCAGCGGGATGGAGTTCAAGCGAGAGGGTGTGCAACTCCACGCGGGTGGGGGACTGCGAACTGACATGGGCTGACTCTCCCTGGGTGGTGATCAACCGCTGAACCATGGAACCGGGCATCAAATTCATGAGAATCAGAGCGATCTGGCGAGCGGATCCCGGGGGCAGGTCGATCGGGGCCACTACTACACGGGGTGCCACATCGACCGTGGGTTTCAGAGCGCGTAACGCCACATCCACGCCACCGCGAACGGATTGCCACAGGAACCAGCCGAACAGGCCCAGGGTCCCGAAGATCCGGCTGACCCAGAGGCGAGGCCGCGGAGGCCGGGGCGGCATGAGTGCCAGGCTCATGCCGGTGGCCAGGGCGACACTGATCACCCCGTATAGGGCATAGTCAGCGCTCCACCCGGCCAGGGCGACCCACAACAGCGCTAATGCGAGCGCGCGCGAGCACACCGCGGTCAGCCACTTCACATGAACCACCTTCCAGCGAGGACCATGACGGCCAGGGGCCCGGCGAGCAATAACAGTAGGACTGATCCGGATACGCTCCAGTTTTCGAGCCTGCGTTCCACCACGTACACGGAATTCTTACCGTGCTCCGCCGCGGCGGACCAGAACCTGGCCCATCCTCGAGCCACGGTTTCGGTGCCGTGGTGGAGGGCGTTTCGGAACTGACCTCCAGTGCGGGCGGCATGGGATACGGCGTTTTCCTCCGCGCCCAGCACGTCTCCGGGCTGAATGGCTGTTCCGTCCGCTCGCGGTGCCCACCCCGGGAGTTTGTCCCGTGCCTGCAACCACCACACGGTGCCGCCTAGTGCGAGTCCCAGGAGGATGGGCCACACGGCGTTCCACACGACGTACGGTTCCCAGCCCGGCACGGGCACCGGTGTCCAGCGTTCTCCCACGAGCCACGGGACAACGATTCCGGCCGCGGCCACGAGCAACCACGAGACCAGTTCGCCGTCCGGCCGTCTGCGGGGGTCCCGGTCGGTGTTCCACAGCACCCACGCAAAACGCAGGAGGAGCAGGGTGGATCCGGTGGCCACCAGTGGCAGAATCGAGTCAAGGCCCACGCCCAGAACCGAGATGGGCGCCACGGCCTCCTTGGAAACGTACTTGCCGAAGGCACCCGAGGTCAGCGGGGCTCCCGCGACCGCAAGTCCTGCACCGATCATCCCGATGGCCACCACCACCCCGGTCGCCCCGCGGCCGTAATGCTTGACCACCGGAACTCCCAGGAACAGCGTGCCTTTGGCCAACCCGTGGTGCACGGCGTAGACCACCGCGGCCGCGGCGACGAGCGGGGCCAGCTCCGGTTCCAGGAGTCCCGCAGCCACGACCGCGGTGATGAAGCCCAATTGAGAAATGGTGGAGTAAGCGAGTACCACTTTGGGGTCTTTCTGAAGAATCCCCACGAGCACCGCCACGAACGCCCCGATCAGCGCGAGTGATAACAGGACCCATCCGAGGATCTCCACGGTGCGATCCTGATGTCCCAGGGGGAGGAACCTCAGCCAGCCCACCAGCCCAGCCTTGACCATAGCGCCGGAGAGCACCGCCGACGCCGCCGGGGGCGCCGCGGGGTGCGCCAGCGGCAGCCAGACGTGCAGCGGCACCAAGCCGGCCTTCACACCCAGGCCCACGAACAGAAGGACCACGGTGAGGCTCAGATGATCACCCGTGGCAATGGCCCGGGGGGCATCTGTGAGTGCCAGGCCTCCCGCGTGCACCGTGAGCATGAAAGCCGCCAGAATGGCCGTCTCGCTCAATACCGACATCACCAGGTACACGCGGGTGGCCCGGTGCGCGGCGCGAGAACGGTAATGGACCACCAACCCCGCCGCGGAGAAGCTCATCAGGGCGAAGAACAAATAGAAACTGACGGTGTCTGCGGCCAGGTACGTGCCGATGTTGCCCACGAAGGACATCAGCATGAAAGACGTGAGGGCGCCTGAACCACTTTCCACGTGGCGGAGCTTCAGCCAGGTGAGAGCCAGCAGGCCGCCGCCGTACAACAGGGCGGCAACCAACAACAGTGGCCGCGCCACAGGGTCAACGGTGAACTGCGCGCCGAACAACAGCCACGGAACGTGTAGTTCGTGCCCCGCCCCGAACAGAGCCAGTAACACCGCCGGAACCACCGCGGCCGGTGCGGACAGCGCCGCTGCGCGTCGTACCCCGAAAGCGATGCGGGTCGAGAGGATCCCCGCCGCCGCAGTGATCGCCACCACGAGCAACGGAACCAGGAACGTCGCGGACATCAGCATCATCCGAGTACCCCCTGGGCGATCTGGTGCGCTATCTGCAGCGGCGCGAAGTCTGCGGACGCGCCCAGACCCACGAGTACTGATACAGCCGCGGTGATCAGGGTTGGCACCAGCAGAGTGGCCGGTTCATGCGCGACCAGTGCGGCGACGTCGCGCTTGGCAGTGCTGCCCGCGGGACCCTGCGAGGAAGGTTCGGCATCCGGGTTCGGAGCGTCATGGAACCACATGCGATAAACCACGGGGAGGAAATACATGGCGTTGAGCAGTGAGGATGCCAGCAACACCGCAACCACCCAGGGGTGCTCCGAGTCCAGGGCACCCAGGCCCAGCATCCATTTGGAAATGAACCCGGCAGTGATAGGCAGCCCGATCATCCCGAAGGCGCCCACGGTGAAAGCGGCGGAGGTCCACGGCATGCGTCGGCCGATCCCGTGCATCTGGGCGAGTTTGGTGACACCCAGGACCTCGGCGAACAACCCCGCGCAGAAGAACAGTGTGATTTTCATGAGGCCCTGGTGCACCAGGTGCACCACACCGCCCGTGGTGCCCGCCAGACTGACCAGGGAGATCCCAACCACCACGTAACTGACCTGGGAAACCGTGGAGTACGCGAGTCGCTTCTTCAGGTCTTCCTGGCGCAGAGCCTGGTAGGAGCCGTACAGAATGGTGAAGCACGCGACCAACAGCAGCGGCGTGAGCACTCCCAACTCCGCCGCCACGTCAATTCCGAACACGTCGTCCACTACACGCACGATGCCGAACACACCGGCCTTCACGACCGCCACCGCGTGCAACAAGGCGGACACAGGAGCAGGTGCCACCATGGCGCCGGGCAACCACCCGTGCAGGGGGAACAAGGCCGCCTTCACTCCCAGGCCACCCACGAGCAGAGCGAAGATCAGGGACGCAACCCCCGGAGAATGCCGTGCCAGCTCCGTCACTCCCTGCGCGCCACCCTCCGAGAAATCCACGGGCCCGGCGTAAATGGTCAACCACACCACACCGATCAGGACCGCCAGACCACCGCCCAGGGCGTACCGTAAGTAGATCCGGGCCGCGTGTAGCGCCTTGGGAGTCCCCCAGTGCGCCACCAGGGGATAGGTGACCACGGTCAGTAACTCGTAGAAGACCAAGAAAGTAATGAGGTTCCCCGAGAAAGAGATCCCCACGGTGGCCGTGACGCACAGGCTGAAGAACCCGAAGAACCGGCTCCTGCTCGGTTTGCCCTCCAAGTAGCCCACCGCATACACGGTGGTGAGCAACCACAGGAAGGCGGAGAGCGCCGCGAAGAAGATTGACAATCGGTCGACCCGCAGCACCAGGTCGATTCCCGGCAGGAACGGCAACGAGAACTCCGGCTGCACTCCGCTGATGATCACCGCGGGCACAAGAGCAACCACGAGCCCGATCTTCAAAGCGGCGGCACCGATGTTCACGGTGGTGCGAAGTTTGACCTGCTTCTCGTGCATGGGGAAGATCGCCATCGCGGCACCCAGTGAGAGCAACAGCATGATCGGGGGGATCCAGGACAACAACTCGTCCGGGACGGGTCCTACGGCGGTATCGGTTACCACGGCGCGCCCACCTCCAACAGGTTGGTACTCCAGACGCCCAGCAACCCGGTCACCACGGTGAGAGTGCCCAGTGCAAAGGGCGCGAACTGGGGGAGGAGAGGTAAGGAATCCAGCTCCCGTTCGGGGAGATGGATCTCCGAATCGTCATCCTCGGCCTCCACGAGCAGGGGCGCCAGGGCCTTGAGCAGATAGGCCGCGGACAGCAGGGTCCCCAGCACGAGTACCACGGGCATCCAGTAATGACCGGAACCCACCGCGGCCGTGGCCACCTGCCATTTGCCGGCAAACCCCAGGGACACTGGCAGGCCGGCGAGCCCCACTGCGCACAGCCCCATAGCCATCACGAGCATGGGGTGGTTCTTGCCCACGCCACGTAGTTCGGAAATCTCATCGGTGCCGTACACGTCCTTGAGGAAACCGGCGGCCAGGAACAAGCCGGCCTTGGCCAGCCCGTGACCCAACGCGAGCGCCACGGTACCGCCCACGGCCCCGGCCAGCACAGCGTCGTCACTGAGGGTGGTGATGGCGCGTTCCTCGAGAGAATCCGAGGTCGGGTCCATGAGCATGGGAAAGAACAGGAACCAGTACCCCACCTGCGCCACCGTGGAATAGGCAATGAGGGGTTTCAAGCGTGACTGCTTAAGGGCCATGACCGAGCCCACCAGGATTGCCGTGGCCCCCAGCCCACCCAACAGCCACGTGAGGACGGTTAGCATGGCCAACGATTCCGTCGGAGCATCCGGCGCTGGATCCAAGGACGGTGCCATTCCGGGTGCGGCGAGCCACAGCCAGCAGCGCAACAGGACGAACAGGGATGCCTTGATCACCAGGGCCGAGAGCAGCGGGGAAACCGTTCCCGGTGCCCCCGCGTGGGCGGGAATCAACCAGCGATGCATCGGTACCAGGGCGAGTTTCAGCGCCAACCCCAGACTTGCCAACGTCAGTGCCAGCACCACCGCAGGATGAGTCTCAGACTCCCGGGCGATAACACCGGCAGCCTGGTTGATGTCGAGCGTTCCCGTGGCGGAGAGGACCAGTCCCACGGCCACGAGGAACATCAGGGAACCCAACACCGCGATGAACAAGTAACGCAGCGCCGCCGGCCACGAGTCCCCTCCACCCAGGGCGACCAGAGCCACGGCGGTGAGACCCACCAGTTCCAACCCCACGTAGGTGTTGAAGAGATCCCCGGACACGAACACGGCGTTGAGCCCGGACCAGCACGCCAACCACAGTGGCCAGAAACTCGGGTGCGCCCTCTGCTCACGGACCGCAGTGAGGGTCTGACCGACGGTCGGGTGAGTACTCACCAACTGTGAACCGGTGGCTCTGGGCAGCAGCGCGGCGTACAGGGTGATGATCGTCCCCACCGCGGTGGCCAGGCACAAGAAAACTGCCGAGAGCCCGTCCGCCCGGAGCATGATCCCCAGGGGGGCATTGAATCCGGACATTGCCAGCTCAACGGTATGACCACTCGAGACCCCCGCCACCACGGGAACTGTCAGTGCAGTGACCCCCGCGGCGGTGAGGGACCCCAGAATTCTGCGTGCCCGGTGAGGCAGCAGCACGGTGGCGCTCGCGGTGAGCAGCGGAAACAGGACTAGAGCACCCAGGCTGAACTGCGTGAACGTCATGATCCGTCACCACCGGGCGATTCGGGACTCTCAATCCGGCGAATCAGGATCGCGCCCACACCGGTGAACGCAACGGTGATCACCAGCCCCGTGATGACCAGAGCTGAAAGCACAGGATCCAGGGGGTCGGATCGAGCGGCCAGGGCCAACAGGATCAATAGCGACCCCACACCCACCACATTCATGGCGACCAACCGTGCCATGAGGTCCTGAACCACCAGCATGCGCACCATGCCTGCAACCACCAGAATGAGGCCCAGCACCGAATAGAACTGAGCAACGGACAGGAGGAGCTCCATCAACGGCCTCCCTCGGGCGGTGCGAGCTCGGCAGGACCGTAGGGATCTTCAAGACCGAGGAACAGCATGTACAACCCGGCGGTGATACCCGCGGTGAGCACTATCTCCACGCTCAGCATCGCGGCGAAGGACCATTCGGGATCCCAGCTCAGCCACGGCTGTCCCAGGAGCACCGCGAAAACCCCGGCGAGAATGAATCCGACCACCCCCGCGATCAGGAGTGGGCGCAGCCAGCGCATCGTCAACCGGCCCAGCTGCACGTCCACGGACCGCAACAGGATTAACACACCGGCCAGGACCGCACCTGATTGGAAAGCCCCGCCGGAATCCGAGCTACCCGCGAACAACAACCACAACCCGAGCACCACGAGGGCGGGGGCCGTCACACGCACGAACCAGCGCAGCGGTGGAGGCACCACAGGAACCCGGTAGCGGGCTACTGAGATACCGCCGTCCCGGCCCATGGCCATTGCGGTGACGCCCGCGATCATCAGCACCGCAGACTCCAAGAGGGTGTCGTAGGCACGGAATCCCAGCAGAACGGCGGTGACTTCATGACTGACACCCGTGTCCGAAAGATTCTGCGAGAGCGGTTGGTCCCACTCGGGCAACGTCTGTTCCACGCGTAACCACACGCTGGTGGCCACCGTGACGATGACTGCGCCGCACACCACTCCTACCGCGGGTTGGAACCACGCGGGATTGATGCGGGGGGATTTTCGTGCGCCGTTGTGTCTTCCTGGGGTTGCGGGTTGCGGGCTGCGCAGGGCCAGCCACACGAGCACGGCGCTGAGCAGCCCGCTACCAAGTGCAGCCTCGGCCAGGGCTACGTCCACGCTGCCAAGCCGCAGCCACACCAGTGACATGATCACGCCCAGACCGAGGAAAGACATGGCTTGGATACTGCGATGGCGAGGGATCAAAGCGGTTGCCGCGGTCACGAGTACGGCAGCTCCGAGTGCCAGGTCAATGAGTGTTATGGACTCGGTCATGAGGTGGGCCGCCCCTCGCCGTGGGTGTCGCGGTACTCGACGGCCTCGCGGCTGGCCAGTGCGTGGGCCGAGACCGAGGCCGAACCCAGGATGAGTAACCACGCAATGGCCAACAAGAGCGCCGTGGACCAACTGCCCAGGTACAGCGCCGCGCCGAGCATGATGAGTCCAAGACCCAGGTTGTCGGCCTTGGTGAGAGCGTGCAGTTGGCTGCGCACGTCCGGAAAACGAATGAGCCCGGTCGTACCGGCGGTGAAGAACAGCGCGCCGCACGTGATCAGGACGGCGCTGGCCACGGTGATCATGAGTGCTCACCGTTCTGGTGGGCTGCGGGGGACTCCTCGGTACCGTGGCTCGCCTTATTGGTGCCTGCGGCGGTCAGCCGGATTGCGGCCGTGAGCGCGGCCAAACCGATCAGGACCACGGCCACGTCCATGAATCTCGACGACGCCGCCGCGCCCAGGAGCAGGCTCAGCACGACCACCAGGGCGGCACCACTGGTACCGCTGAGCAACAGTGACAGCAGCCATCGGTCGGTGACCTGACGACGAGCGGTGACCACGAAAGCCACGACCACGTTGGTGAGGAGCAGCACGAATACAGCGGTGAGAAGGATCTCGAACACATCGGTTCCTTGGTTCGCTGGTCATGGGCGGCATGGCTGCTCGTGCAGGGGTCGTGGCGTGTACTCGTCATTGTCCCGGGGTGAACAGTGTGCTGTCCAACGCGTTCACTCTCAGAAAACAGCCGATCCGGGCCGCCGAGATCGGGTGGGTCGACGAACGTGGGTAAAGTGGGAGCGCGCTGACCACCCGGCGCACACCCCACCGAACCAAGGACCCACCACCCATGCGCGTTGCTGCCATCGACTGCGGTACCAACTCCATTCGTCTGCTGATCGCGGACGTGAAGGAGGACAACGGACATCCCGAACTCATCGACATCGTGCGTGAGATGCGCATGGTCCGGTTGGGGCAGGGTGTGGACGCGACCGGTTGGCTGGCCGAGGCCGCACTGGAACGCACGTTCGCCGCGACCGAGGAGTACGCCCGCCTGATCAAGAAGCACAAGGTGGACAAGATCCGCTTCGTCGCCACTTCCGCCACCCGCGACGCCGGTAACCGCCAGGTATTCGTGGACGGCATCAAGGAACGACTGGGCGTGATGCCCGAGGTCGTCACCGGAGATGAAGAAGCAGCCCTGTCCTTCCGCGGCGCCGCCAACGCTACCGGGCCTCTCAAACCCGAGGATCGCGTGCTCGTGGTCGACCTGGGCGGTGGCTCCACCGAATGCGTACTGGGCACCGTGGACGGCGTAACCGCAGCCAAGAGCGTGGACGTGGGATGCGTGCGGATGACCGAACGGCACTTGGGCTCCAACCCTCCCACCGACGAACAGCAGCGCCAGGTACTCCAGGACGTGGACGAGGCCATGGATTCCGTATCCCGCATGGTCCCGTTGTCACAAACCACCCATTTGGTGGGTGTCGCCGGAACGGTGACTACGGTGAGCGCTCACGCCATGGATCTCAAGAGCTACGACCCGGACAAGATTCACGGCTCCACGCAATCGGTGGACTCGATAGCCAAGGCCTGCAAGGACCTCACGGCCATGACCAAGAAGGAACGGGCCCGCTTGGGATTCATGCACGAGGGCCGCGTGGACGTGATCGGCGGCGGTGCCCTGGTGTGGCGGCGCGTGATCGAACGTGTTGTCTCCGCGACACAAGGCCGTGTGCAGTCGGTCACAGCCAGCGAACACGATATTTTGGACGGCATCGGTCTGTCCCTGGTGCACTGACCCCACAAACGTCCTGAACATTCAACCGCCAGGGACGTCCCCACCGGTGCGTTCCCAGTCGAGTTGAGGTTAGTAATGTCGGTTCACACCACGCGCCGCCGCGCACTCTCGGGTGCGGCCGCTGCCGCCATGGTCTTGTCCTTCACAGCAGCCCCCGCGGTAGCCATGCCCGACAACCAGCAGCCACCGGGAGCCCCCGCCCCCGCGCCGTCGATCCCCGTGGAAACACCCGTGGCGCCGCCGCCCCCGGACGGCAAGGTACCGGTGCCCGTGGACTCCATCCGCGAGCGGGAGTACTGGCTCGACGAATACGGCGTGCGCGATGCGTGGAAAGAATCCACCGGCAAAGGCGTGAAGATCGCCGTGATCGACACCGGTGTGGACGCGACACATCAGGATCTGAGCGGCACCGTCAAGGACGGCACGGACGTCTCCGGCAAGGGAGACGGCAAGGGGCACCGCGGACTGGGCTCGGAACCCGAACACGGCACCCTCGTTTCGTCCTTGGCCGCAGGAACCGGTCACGGTGCGGATAATCCCGACGGTCCCGGTAAGCAGGGTGGCGTGATCGGTGTAGCTCCGGAAGCCGAGATCCTGCCCGTGTCCCTGTGGCTCGGCAACGAGGAACCGGGCGTCAAGGACGTCAACGAACAGATCCCGAATGCCGTGCGCTGGGCCGTGGACAACGGAGCCGACGTGATCAACATGTCCGTGGGATCGGACTCCACGGAATGGCCGCAGTCCTGGGACTCAGCGTTCGCCTACGCGGAAGAGAAGGACGTGCTGGTGGTGGCGGCCTCGGGCAACCGCGGATCCGGGCTCAACCAGGTCGGTGCGCCGGCCACGATTCCCGGTGTGCTCACGGTCGGTGGTGTGAACAGGGCGGGCCAGGCAAGTTGGGACTCGTCCTCTCAAGGAATCTCGATCGCGGTGGCCGGACCCAGCGAAGACATGGTGGGGGCCATGCCGAATGACGGTTATGCCGAATGGTCCGGAAGCTCGGCCACCGTTCCCCTGGTCTCCGGGACCGCGGCGTTGATCAAGGCCAAAAATCCGGACCTGAGTGCGGCACAGATCGCCAATCAGATCATCCGCACAGCTCATGACGCCGGTGAGGAGGGTCAGGACCCGTTCTACGGACATGGGATCCTGGACGTGAAAGCCGCCGTGGAGGAGGACGTCCCCGAGGTGGACGAGAACCCCTTGGGCAGCATGAAGCACTGGATGAGCGTGCACCGACCGGCAGCTGTGGAACCCAGCGAGGCGGCGTCGTCGCCCGAAGTCTCCGAGACCCCGGACACGGAACAGGTGACAGAGGAGGCGACCCCGCCGGTGGCCCAGGCGCCGCTCAACGAGACCGGTGCACTGCCCGTGGTCATCCTGGCCGGATTCGGTCTGGTAGTGGCGGGACTCACGGTGGCCGCGGTACTGCACATCCGATCGATGAACCGCTGACGCCAACATTTCACGATCAGCGCAGTCCCACCCCCGCCTTTCGAAGCGGAAATTGGGGCGGCGATGAGTAGACTTTCAGGCATGGCTTTCAATCAATTGGCTAAAGACCGTCCGCGTCTTCTGATCGTCGGCGGCGGATACGTTGGTTTCACGCTCGCACAACAGCTGCAAACCCGCATCAAAGAATCGGGTGGCGTTGTCACGGTTGTCGATCCCAACCCGTACATGACCTACCTGCCGTTCTTGCCCGAAGTTGCTGCCGGCAACATCGAGGCACGTAGCGCCATCGTTCCGCACCGTCAGCACCTCAAGGACTGCGAACTCATCGCTGGCCGCGTGGAGAGCATTGACCACGCCAACCGTACGGTCAGTATCCGCGGCATCGATCAGGGTCCCGACTTCGATCTGCCCTATGACGAGATCGTCATTGCCGGTGGCTCCATGACCCGCACCTTCCCCATCGAGGGACTGGCCGAGAACGCGATCGGTCTCAAGACCATCGAAGAGGCTGTATCTCTGCGTAACTGGGTCCTGGAACGCATCGAGATCGCCTCGCTGACCGATGACGAAGCAGAGAAGCGCAAGGCTCTCACCTTCATCGTGGTCGGTGGCGGTTTCGCCGGTATCGAGGCCATTGGTGAACTCGAGGACATGGCGCGCACCGCAGTGGAGCGCAACGACCGTTTGAAGGTCTCCGACCTGCGCTTCGTGCTGGTCGAGGCCATGGGCCGCATCATGCCCGAGGTGACCGAGGAGCGAGCCGAGAAGGTTGTCGCCGACCTGCGTTCGCGCGGCATCGAAGTTCTGTTGAACACCTCCTTGGATTCCGCCAAGGACCAGTTGGTCAAGCTGATCAACATGAAGGACAAGTCTCCGGCCGGCGAAATGTACACCGACACGCTGGTATGGACCGCTGGTGTTCAGGCTTCGCCGTTCGTCAAGAACAGTGACCTGCCCGTGGACGAGCGCGGGCGCGTCCGTGCCGGTGCTGATCTGCGTGTGACCGGGGACGACGGCCCCCTCAAGGGTGCCTGGGCCGCCGGTGACATCGCCGCAGTTCCGGACCTCACGGGTGCCGGCCCCGGCGGTTTCTGCGTTCCCAACGCTCAGCACGCTGTGCGCCAGGCCAAGACCATGGCCAAGAACATCATGGCTACCCGCGAGGGCAAGCCGCTCGAGGACTACTACCACGAGAACCTCGGCGCTGTGGCGGGTCTGGGCCTGTACAAGGGTGCCGCCACCATTCGCGGTGTGGACTTCGGTGGTCTACCCGCTTGGGCCGCACACCGGCTCTACCACGGCTACGCGATCCCCACGATCGAGCGCAAGGTCCGCGTGTTCAGCGAATGGGGCATCAACATGCTCTTCGGCCGCGACACCACCGGCATGCGCCACGTGCGTGACCCGCGCCGTTCGTTCAAGATCGCCGCAGGTGACGAAGTGGATAAGGCCAAGGCAAGGCTGTAACCTACGTTTACTCGCGAAGCTACCGGTTCAGCTCCCTTCACGGGCGGTGAACCGGTAGCTTTTGCACTGGCCCCCATAGCCCAATTGGCAGAGGCAGCGGACTTAAAATCCGCGCAGTGTGGGTTCGAGTCCCACTGGGGGCACCACTTTCTTCTTTGCACGGCCTGCGTTCCGGCATGTTGGGCCACCGCTGACGACATCTGAGGCCGAAGTTCGCGGCCCATTACATTTATGGCTTCGGTTCGCGGCGTTCACCCCTGATCCGCTGCGGTCCGGAGCCTCAGATGTTCTGCCGTGCCAAACTCAGCCACAGATGTTCCCCGGTCGCGACAATCCTCAATGGACCGGTTCCGGATCCCCGCTACAGGGAAAATCTCATTCGACATCACGGAGACCCGTCATAGTCGCAGAGACCGTAGAGTGGATTCCCACAGGAGGACGGTGTAACCCATGGCGACGTTGAGAGCTTCTTCCGCTGGTGGCCGCAATGCGAGGACCAGGTTGACGGCTAAAACTGACAGCGCCGCTCGTACGGGCAAGGTCAACACGTACAGCGCCAAACAGCAGCAACGACTCCTGAAGCAGTCAGAGAAGCTACAAAAGGTGCTTGAGGAGCGTAAGAAGGAACTCGGTGTTAGCTAGCCAGCGCACCTGATCCGATTTCATCCCCCCGCACCACTCGCGTTCCATGATTCCGTGTTCGGTCAGCTGGGGTCGGGCACGATGTTGTGGTTCAGACGGAACAGATTCTGTGGGTCGTAGCGATTCTTCAGTTCCTTCAATCGGTCGTAGGTGCGTTGGCCGTAGGCCTGGCGGGCCGCGTGGGTCATGTCGTGACCGTCCTCTGCCCCCAGGAAGTTCACGTATTGCCCCTGCTCGGCGAAGGGCTGCATGCGTGCGTGAGCCTTTCGTGCAAAAGCGGTCAACCGCTCATCCTCGGCAGGATCGGTCCAGAATCCGTAGATGTTGAGCCAGAACCGGGCGGAGCGGTTGGGGAATGCGGTGTCGTCTTCCGCTATGCGACTAAACGCACCGCCTAAGCAATGGATGTCGATGCCCGTTCCGTGCCAGGTGACTTCCGAGGCGATGTCCGCAAGGACATCCACGACCTCACGATCCATCCGGGAGAAGGACACGTTTTTCCAGTACCCGCGTGAGCCTTTGGGGAAGAGACCGTCCAGACTCGACTGCCAGCCGATCCAGTCCGTGAGGTGGACGTCTTCACCATCCGGTGGCGCTATCTCCCGCAACTGCTGGATCAGCTCCAACCCCGAGGCCTGGTCCTCCGAAGCCCACGCGAAACCCACAATCATCCACGGGTCGTCGCCCATGCCGAACTCCGGTGGCAGCACCAGGATGGAGATGATGGGAGTCATTTCGTCGGGCAGGGATTGAGTCCAGTGTTCGAATGAAGTCAGGGCATCACGCCAGTGAGCCGGCTGGTAGAAGAAGTTTCCCGCCAATACGGGCGATGACAGTGACCGAGCGTGAAACGTGAAGGACGAAACCACACCGAAGTTGCCACCCCCGCCGCGCACTCCCCAGAAGAGGTCGGGGTTCTCCCCGGCGCTCGCCGTGAGATGCTCCCCGGAGGCTGTGACGATACGGGCGGATTCCAGATTGTCCAGACTCAGGCCGCAAGACCTGGTCAACCATCCCACGCCGCCGCCCAGCGTCAGCCCGGCGATCCCGGTCGCGCTGATCACGCCCATGGGAATCGCGAGTTGATGAGGCGCGGTCGCATGATCGACGTCCGAGAGAGTGGCTCCAGCTGCGACCGAGACCAGGCGACGTTCCGGATCAACCTCCACGGCCCGGAGTTGGCACAGGTCCAGGGCGAGCCCGCCCTCCACGGTGACGTGCCCCGCCACGTTGTGGCCGCCTCCGCGGATGGCAAGTGGCAGTCCCGTGTCTCGCGCGGCCTCCAGGACCACATCGATGTCAGAGTCTGATCCCACACGGATCACCGCGCAAGGGTAGACATCGATCATGCCGTTCCACACCGTTCGAGCACTGTCGTACCGGGAATCGTCGGGGGTGATCAGATCCCCGGACAACGAATCGTCCAGTTTGTTGAGCGCAGCCGTGATCTCGGGGCTGTTGGTGTGCGAAGTGTGCGTGCTCATGATGCTGCTGCTTCCCCGATGAGAGATCTGCATCTCTGATATGACGGTGAATGGTGGCTGCAGGGATCGGAATTTCTCCACGCCGCCACTGCAGAACTCGGGGAATGACATTCCCGGGCCTCGGAGCCTCCCAATGTGTCTCCGGGCTGGAACGGTACGACGCTGAACCAATTATAAGTCCACTTGGTAACCCGGTCTACGGCAGTGAGCCATCACGGTAGAAAATCTCGTCGTGATCAGAAAGAAGCAGCCCTCAACTGCGTTTCTTGCCGACGAACCGATCCACGCGCTGCACGGTCTCCGGATGCCCGGACAGTTTCGCGATGCTCGCTGATTCGTTGCGCAGGTGCTGCTCGTACCCCTCCAGCGTGGCGGCCCGCAGCAATTTCTTGGTCGACCCGTACGTCTGCGTCGCCCCGCTCAAGAAACGGTCCTCGACCTCGGTGAGCCGCTCCGCGAACGACGCCGCTGCGGTCACCTCGTTCGCAAGGCCCCAGTCCACGGCGTCCGCACCGCTCAGAACCCGACCATTGAGCGCCAGATCGGTGGCGCGCTGATGGCCCACCGCGCGGGGGAGCAGGTAGGCGACGCCCGTATCAGGGGACAGACCCATCTTGGAGTACGCCGTCAGCATGCTCGACTGATCGGAGGCCAATACCCAGTCAGAGTTCAACACCAACCCGAACCCCGCACCGGCCGCCGTGCCATTGACGCCAGCAATGATGAGCAGACGCGAACGCATCATGGCCAGCGCGACGTCGTGGGCGGCGTCGGCGAGGTCGCGTAAGAAAGCGGGACGACCCGCGGGCTCGTAAGAGGCCATGCTCGTGACGTCCCCGCCCGCGCAGAAGAAGCGACCCTCGCCCGTCAACGTGAGGACGTGGACGTCCGGGTCGGGCTCGGCGTCGCGCAGGGCGGCCAGTGCCTCACGCGCCATGTCGAGGGTGAAAGCATTGCCGTCCGCGGGACGGTTCAGCACGAGCCGAACCACGCCGGACCGGTGTTCGATCCGGACTGCAGAGGGGGTGTCGCTAGTAGTCACGGTGCTCCTGTTGGACTGGTCGGGGATGGTGAGGGCGCGGTCACGCGAAGGCGCTGACGCCGGTGAGGTCGCGGTCACGCGAAGGCGCTGACGCCGGTGAGGTCGCGGTCACGCGAAGGCGCTGACGCCGGTGAGGTCGCGGTCACGCGAAGGCGCTGACGCCGGTGAGGTCGCGGTCACGCGAAGGCGCTGACGCCGGTGAGGTCGCGGTCACGCGAAGGCGCTGACGCCGGTGAGGTCGCGGCCAAGGATCAGGGCCTGAACGGACTCGGTGCCCTCGTACGTGTGCAGCGCCTCCACATCGGTCATGTGGCGGATCACGTGATTCTCCAGCAGAATCCCGTTGCCACCCAGCATGTCCCGGGCCGCGGAAGCGATCCGGCGGGCGGCGCGCGTGTTGTGGTACTTGAGCATCGAGGCCTGCGCGGGCCTCATGGTGCCCGCGGCCTGAAGCTGCGTCACCGCCACGCACTGCAACTGCATGTTGGTCAGCTCCGCGAGCATCTGGGCCAGGCGCTCCTGCACCATTTGATGACCGGCCAGCGGTTTGCCGAACTGTGTGCGTTGCTTTGCGTAGGACAACGCCGCCTCGAACATAGATGTTGCGTGGCCCAGCGCGGACCAACCCACGTTCACGCGCGTCTCCACGAGAGCGCGGGACACGTCCTTGAAGGAGCTCACGTTAGGCAGTTGCGCCTCGGCGGGAACGCGCACATTGTCCAGCGTGATTTCAGCCTGATGAATGGCACGCAACGCGCCCTTACCCTGAATGACCTCCGCCGAATATCCCGGGGTGGCCTGCTCCACGATGAAGCCCTTGACCTGGCCGTCCGCCTGATCGCGGGCCCACACGATGGTGATCCCGCCGGCGGCGCCGTTACCGATCCACTTCTTGTGACCGTCCAGGACCCATTGGGAGCCTTCTCGGCGCGCGGTGGTTTCCAGCGACACCGAGTCCGAGCCGTGGTTGGGTTCCGTCAGCGCGAAACCACCGAGCAGCTCACCGCTGGCCACGGGTTCCAGATACCGCTGCTTCTGCTCGTCGCTCGCGAACAGCACCAAGCTGCGCAGCACCAGACCACCCTGCACGGCCGCGGCGGCGGCCAGGGAACCGTCCGCGCGGGAGATTTCCATGGTCACCAGGCCAGCCGCCAATGGCGACATAGTCCGATGACCGGAGACATCCAGCCCATCGGTCAGCAGATCGAGTTCACCGGCCCGGCGTACCAGGTCCGTGGGGTACTCACCGCGATCCCAGTACTCGTTGATCAGGGGCAGGATCTCCGCACCGTATTCGCGGGCACGGTCCCAGTGCGCCCGGTCCTCGTCGCTCATTCCGTCCAGCACCGAGAGATAGTCGGTGCCCAGAGCTTCGGCCAGGTCATAGCGCTGCGACGGCCCGGCGCTCACGCGCGATCCTCCGTGGTCCCGGTCCCGGTCCCGGTCCCGGTACCGGCCCCGGTTTCGCTCGCTTCCGCAGCCACCGACGACGACGCCGCTCCGCCACCTTCCGTACCGGACACACCCGCGTCACCCTGTCCGGACGATGCTCCGTTGGCGTCCTGAGTTCGCTCCGCCCGCAGCTCCCGCTTGAGCAGCTTGCCCGACTGGTTGCGGGGTAGTTCCGCGACGAAGTCCACCCGCTTGGGCACCTTGTAGTCGGCGATCCGCGACTTCACGTGCGCGCGCACGGTTTCCGGAGTCAGCGTGGTGCCCTCCTTGAGCACGATCACCGCGGTGATGGCCTCGATCCAGCGCTCGTCGGGCAGGCCGACCACGGCGACTTCGGCGACCTCGTCCAACTCGTAAATGCAGTCCTCGACCTCGCGCGGGGCCACGAGTACGCCGCCGGTGTTGATGACGTCCTTGATGCGGTCCACCACTTGGATGAATCCCTGCGCGTCCTGGGTGACCTGGTCACCGGAGCGGAACCAGCCGTCCACGAACGCTTGCTCGGTGGCCTCGGACTTGTTCCAGTAACCCGTCAGCAGTTGCGGGGAACGGTATTGGATCTCTCCTGGTTCACCGGGCGCAGCCAGCTCACCCTCCGAAGTGACCACGCGCGCCTCCACATAGAACACGGGCCGCCCGCACGAGGCCGGCCGCGCGTCATGTTCCTCCGGGCGCAGCACGGTGCACAGCGGACCCAATTCGGATTGTCCGAAACAGTTGAAGAACCCGATCTTCGGATATCGCGAGCGCAACCGCTGCAGCACGGTCACCGGCATGATGGACGCGCCGTACTGCGCTTTGGTCAGCGACGACAGGTCGCGGGTGTCCAGCTCGGGGGAGTTCGCCAGCGGTACCCACACGGTGGGGGCCAGGAACAGTGACCCGATGTGTTCCTTCTCGACGAGCTCAAGGATCTGAGCGACGTCGGGCTTAGCAATCACGCGCGCTGTGGCACCCAATGTGAGGTAGGGGAGTAGGAACACGTGCATCGCGGCCGAATGGTAGAGCGGCATGGCGATCAGTGGGCGGTCCTCGGCCGTGAAATCCAGGGCGATGATCGAGGAGACGTACTCGGCGATCAGCGCGGCGTGCGTCATCATTGCTCCCTTGGGCGCGGACGTGGTTCCGGAGGTGTACAGCAGCTGCAGCAGGTCGCTTTCGTCCACGGGTGCGTCCACGGGCTCCGACGACGCCGCCCGGTCCAGCGCCGTCTCCAGCAGCGAGACCTCTTCGGGCCGGGTACCGGAACTCGAGTCTGCGTTCGAAAACATCGACCACACCTGGCCGACACCCGCGGCGCGACCGGACGCGCGGACGTCGTCGACCAGCGGGAGCAGGGCTTTGTCGGCCACGAGCAGGTTCGCTCCGGAATCCTCCAGGATGTAGGCCAGCTCGTCACCCTTGAGGGCGAAGTTCACCGGAACGTGCACCAGACCAGCCTCGGCGCACGCGAGGTACAGCAGGAGATAGGCGTCAGAATTGGCGCCGTAGGCGGCAACCCGGGCACCGGATGGCAGCCCGGCATCCAGCAGGCGACGTGCCACGCGATGGACCGCATCGCCCAGTTCCGAATATGTCCAGCGCCGGTCCTCGAACAGGAGCGCGGTTGTGGGACCGTTGCGGGTGACCGTGCGGCGGAGCAGATCGCCAACCGTGTTGGACTGTGCCGTGGCCACCGCGTATTCGGTCTCGTGGTTCTGGGATGCTGCGTTCATGATGGGCGTGTCCTTAAAAGGGAGTGGTTGCGAAGGTCAGAGAGGCCGCTCAGAGTCGTTCGATGATGGTGACATTGGCCTGGCCGCCGCCCTCGCACATGGTCTGCAGCCCCCAGCGGACATCTCGGCGTTCGAGTTCATGCAGCAGAGAGGTCATGAGCCGCGCGCCGGTCGCACCGATGGGGTGGCCCAGGGCGATAGCTCCGCCGTTCACATTGACCTTGGACATGTCCGCGCCGGTCTCGCGCTGCCATGCGAGCACCACAGCGGCGAAGGCCTCGTTGATCTCGATCAGGTCCATGTCGTCCAGGCTCATGCCCGTGCGTTCCAGCGCGTGACGGGTCGCGGCAATCGGCGCGGACAGCATCATCACGGGATCGTCACCGCGAGCCGAGACGTGGTGGATTCGCGCTCGCGGTGTGAGCCCGTATTTCTCAACAGCACGCTCAGAGGCGATCAGAAGCGCCGCGGCGCCGTCGGACATCTGTGACGCGCTACCGGCCGTGTGCAGGCCACCCTCCACGATGGGCTGCAAGGAACGAAGCTTGTCGAGATCTGGCTCGCGCGGACCCTCGTCTGCGGACAGCCCGGCCAACGGTAGGATCTCCCGATCGAAGCGGCCTTCCCGCTGCGCGGTGAGCGCGCGTTCGTGGGATTCCACGGCGAAGGCCTCGAGCTCATCCCGGGTGAAACCCCAGCGGTGGGCCATCATTTCCGCACCCCGGAACTGGGATATCTCTTGGTCGCCGTAGCGCTCGGCCCACCCGGTGGATCCGGTGAAGGGATCCGGGAAACCGAATTTCTCCGCGGCCACGTTGGAGTACGTGAGCGGAATGCTGGACATGGACTGCACACCACCGGCGACCACCAGGTCACTTGTTCCGCTCATCACGGCCTGCGCCGCGTAGCTGATCGCTTGCTGACCGGAACCGCATTGCCGTTCGATGGTGCTACCGGGCACCGCCTGCGAGAGCCCGGCAGCGAGCCACGCATTGCGGGCAATGTCCATGGACTGCGGACCCAGTTGATCGATGCACCCCAGGATCACCTCGTCGTAGTCCTGGGAATCGATGCCCTGGCGGTTCACCAGCTCCCGCAACGGTGCGGCGGCCAGATCGAGCGGATGAACCTCCGCAAGTCCCTTGCCGCGGCGCCCCACGGGGGTGCGGACAGCATCAATGATGTAGGCCTCAGCCATGAGAAGTACTCCGAACAGTTGGTCGAGTGGGGTAGGGCAATACGACAGCGATCAGCGCGGGGCCATGCGCAGAGCGCCGTCCATGCGCAGCGTGGTGCCGTTGAGATAATCGTTGTCCACGAACGTGGTCACGATCTGCGCGTATTCCGAGGGGCGGCCCAGACGGCGGGGGAACGGAACACCTGCGGCCAGGCCGGCCCGGTACTCCTCGCTGACGGTGGCCAGCATGGGTGTCTCCACGATTCCGGGGGCCACGGTGTTCACTCGGATGCCCAGGCTCGCCAGGTCCCGGGCGGCCGTGATGGTCAGGCTGTGCACGCCTCCCTTGGACGCCGCGTAGGCCGCTTGACCCACCTGTCCTTCGAACGCCGCCACAGAGGCCGTATTGACGATGAGTCCGCGCTGGCCGTCCTCGTCCACGGGGTCGGTTTCCGCCATGGCTTCCGCTGCGAGGGTCAGCACGTTGAACGTGCCGATCAGGTTCACCCGGATCACGGTCTCGAACAGTGCCAGGTCGTGCGGTCCCTTCTTGCCCAGGATGCGGGCCGAGGGCGCGATGCCGGCGCAATTGACCACGGTGCGCAACGGACCGACTTCCGTGGCCATTGCCACGGCGGCGCGTACGTCGTCGGGCTGGGTGACGTCAGCTGCGTGGTAGGTGATTCCGTCCACCTCCGGGGCCTTCTCGATACCCGCGGGGAGGTCCACGCCGATCACGCGTACGCCGCGATCCGCCAGGGCCGCGGCGGTCGCCGCGCCCAGACCCGACGCCGCTCCGGTCACCAGGGCAGAAGTGTTGGAGACATCCATGGAATATTCCTCTCGGTGGGGTGCTTTAGTAGGATGCCCAACTATTTAACTGTTGTCCAGATCACACTGTCGATGATCGACAAAATGGTTCCGGCTCACGCCGCGATAGTTCGCAAACGCACGGTGAAATTCACTGTTCGCTGTGCACAAACTCCCAGCTCCGCATGACACGTCACTGCTACCCTTGACGAACAGCCCGTATACGTCATGAAAGGACGCACACATGGCCGGTGGAAACCCGCTCCTGCGCGACTTCAACAAGAAAAACGCGCAACAAGGCGCGCCCGGTTCCTACCAGGATCCGCGTTACTCGCCCGAACAACTCGAGCAGATGTACAACGCCCCGGCAGCTGGCCCCGCCCAGACCGGGCGCATGAGCTATGACGATGTCGTAGTGCGTACCGGCGTTCTGCTGGTCTGCATTGTCGTCACCGGCGTGCTCGGCTGGATGATGCCCATCCTGGCCCTGCCCGGCGCCCTCATCGGATTGGTCCTGGGCCTGGTCAACGCGTTCAAGCGCGAGCCCAGCCCCGTGCTGATCATTGCTTACGCCCTGGCCGAAGGCCTTTTCCTGGGTGGCATCTCCGGCATGTTCGAGAACATGTACCCGGGCATCGTGATCCAGGCCGTCATGGGCACCGTAGCGGTCTTCGTGTCCGTGCTGGTTCTCTACAAGGTGGGTGTGCTGCGTTCCTCGCCGCGCGTGACCAAGATCTTCATGGTCGCCATCATGGCGTACGCCCTGTTTGCGCTGATCAACCTGGGCACCTCGCTGCTCGGTGGCTTCAACATGCGCTACGACGTCACCCTGTTCGGCATCCCGCTGGGCCTGATCGTGGGTGCACTGGCCATTCTGTTGGCCGCCTACAGCTTTGTGCTTGACTTCGAGAACATCACCGACGGCGTTCGCCGCGGTATTCCGGAGAAGGCCGCATGGTCCGCCGCATTCGGCCTCACCGTGACCCTGATCTGGGCCTACGTCGAGATCCTGCGCGTGATCGCCATCATCCGGAGCATGTCCGAGTAATCCGCTGAGCTCTCCACGAGAGCTATTAACCGCGCCGCGGGCCTTGCGTTGTGAACGCGAGGCCCGCGGCGTCGTCGTAGGGTGTGGCGCCCCGGCTGCGGGTGGCGCCCCTCATATGGGCGGTTCCTACATGTAGGTGATCTCGAGGTCCTGCGGGGGGAGGTTGATCGCGCGATCTGGAACCGAATTGTGCGCGGGTCGTCCCACGAACAACCACCCGAGGATTTCTTCGTTGTCATTCAGCCGGTAGAAGTCGCGCAGCACCTGCTCGTCGCTGGGGGAGCGGCGGGACCACACGGTGGCCCACCCCTGCGCGTAAAACGCGGCCTCCAGCAGACCCCGGATCGAGTACGCGTCGAACCGCTGGACCTTCTTGGGTGTTTCGGACTCCGGGTCGAAGCGGAAGATGATGGCCAGTCCAGCGCCGCCGGTGGACGCCCACTGCAGACTGCCCCGGTAGGCGGCCAACCGGCGGATTTTCTTGCCCTTGAGACGTGGGATGGGGCCTTCCATGTTGGGCACGGAGGTGAGCCCGGCCATGGCGGCCGCGAGATCCGAAGCTGACTGGCGGTTGGTTACGGCCACCCGCCACGGCGTGAGCGAATCGTCGAAACGAGCACCCGCCACGGCGCGGAGGACGGTTTCCAACTCGGGGCGTTTCGGAGCCTCCTGTGTCAAAACACTTGCTGGGCGGCGCTGGGCCAGGACACGGAGCAAAGTAGCGGACATACCCCCTATTTTTGCACCGTTTGGACAGTGACCTGTGAAATAAGAATTTCCGGGCGGGCGTGCCATGATGTACGCATGTCTTCAACCGTGTCTATATCGCAGACGCATTCTCAGCCGGACCGCCCCGAACACGATTCCGGGCCGGTCTCGAACCCTGATCGTCACGGTCGCGAAATGGTGTCCGCCCCGGTGCGCATTGCGGCAGCATGGTCCTGGCGCGTCATCCTGGTGGTGGCCGCGATCGGCCTGGTGGGCTGGTTGCTGTCCAAGGTTTCCACAGTGCTCATCCCGGTCGCCATCGCTGCGCTGTTGGCAGGCCTGCTGACCCCGGCCGTCAAGTGGCTGCGTTCCAAGCGCGTGCCCGGGGGCCTGGCTGCGGCCATCGTGGAGATCGGTCTCATCGTTCTGGTGCTGGGGTTGTTGACCTTGGCCGGCCAGCAGATGATCTCCGGCTTCGCTCAGCTTTCGAGCAGCGCGGTGGGTGGTTTCCAGAAACTCACCGGCATGCTCGAGGACAGCCCCCTCAACGTCTCGACCGAAAACATCAACCAGTGGATCGGCGAGCTCGGCAATACCCTGCAGGAGAACTCCCAAGCGATTCTCTCCGGTGCTGTGACCTTCGGCTCCACCGCGGGCAACATTCTGACCGGCATCATCATCATGCTGTTCGTGCTGCTGTTCTTCCTGATGCAGGGTGAATCGATCTGGCTGTTCCTGGTCAAGTTGTTCCCGCACCGTGCGCGCACCGCCGTTAATGGCGCCGGTCGCAAGGGTTGGCTCTCGCTCGCCCAGTACGTGCGGATTCAGGTGTTCGTCGCATTCGTCGACGCCGTGGGCATCGGCCTGGGTGCCTTCCTCCTGGGCGTGCCGCTCGCGCTGCCGATCGGTGTGTTGGTCTTCCTGGCCTCCTTCATCCCGATCGTCGGTGCGGTGGCCACCGGCATCATTGCCGTGTTGGTCGCCCTGGTGGCCAACGGACCCGGTATCGCCTTGGCCATGTTGGGCGTGGTGCTGTTGGTCCAGCAGCTCGAGTCCAACGTGCTGCAACCGCTGGTCATGGGCAAGGCCGTGTCCCTGCACCCGGTCGCTGTGTTCCTGGCCGTGGCTGCCGGTGCCGTGCTGTACGGCATTGTGGGCGCGCTGTTCGCCGTGCCGCTGCTGGCCATTCTGAACACGATCGTCCGCTACCTTTCGTCGCGCTCCTGGGAGCAGGACGACCAGATCGCGTGGTCACCGTTCCTGTATCCCTGGGAGATCAAGAAGGAAGCCAAGAAGCAGGATCTGACCCGTGAGCAGGTCATGGAGCAGCTACAGCGCTTCCGTCTCAAGCGGCACAAGGATCGCGAGCTGGAAGAGAAGAAGCGCGAAGAAAAGCACAAGAAGGACACCGAACACGACGCCAGCATTGAGCAGGACAGCACCAACCGCGCGTAGTCGCACAATGAACCAGCGTCTGATCGCGTAATACCATGGAACGCGGCGCCCTTGAACGAGGGCGCCGCGTTTTCGTACGGCAGTGCAAGACCGTGGCTGACCGACCGACACGGTGACCGCCCACGGGCGGCGCACGTTGCAGAGTGAAAGAAGTTTGAAGTGGGCCTCAACGAAATGCCGGTGACTGCGGCGGACATCGAACACGCCTCGCACATGTTGGAAGACGTGATTGAGCGAACGCCCGTGGCCCACTCCCGGGCGCTGTCCCGTCTGCTCGGTTCCGAGGTTCACATCAAGTGCGAGAACCTGCAGCGCGCAGGCTCGTTCAAGATCCGCGGTGCCTACATTCGTATGGCGGAGCTCTCGGAGAAGGAGAAGGCCAGCGGTGTCGTGGCGGCGTCGGCGGGTAATCACGCGCAGGGCGTGGCGCTTGCGGCCAACAAACTGGGTATCAAGGCGCGCATCTACATGCCGTTGGGGGCGGCGCTGCCCAAGGTCGCCGCGACTCGCGACCACGGGGCAGAGGTCGTGTTGTTCGGCACCACCGTGGACCAGGCGCTGGCCGAGGCGCAGCGGTACGCGGAGGAAACCGGTGCCGTGTTCGTGCACCCCTTCGACCACCCGGCCATCATTGCCGGTCAGGGCACACTCGGGCTGGAGATCGTGGATCAGGTACCGGACGTGGACACCATCATTGCCGGCGTGGGTGGCGGTGGCTTGTTGGCCGGTCTGTCCGTGGCGGTGAAGGCCAAGGCGGAGGAACTGGGCCGGGACATTCGCCTGATCGGCGTGCAGGCGGAGAACGCCGCGGCGTACCCGCCCTCGTTGGCCGGTGACGCGCTCGTGACCCTCAACAAGGTCTCGACCATTGCGGACGGCATTGCCGTGGGCCGCCCAGGACAATTGCCGTTCCAAATCATCAAAGAACTCGCGGACGACGTCACCACGGTCAGCGAGGATTCCTTGGCGCAGGCGCTCATCTTCATGCTGGAACGCAACAAGATGGTCGTGGAACCCGCCGGTGCCGTGGGCGTGGCGGCCATCCTGGAGGGCAAGCTCAAGGAGTCCTACGGGGATCTGGGCAACACGGTGGTGTTGCTGTCCGGGGGCAACATCGACCCCATGCTCATGCTCAAAGTGATCCAACGCGGTCTCTCCGCGGCGGGGCGGTACATGACCATCAAGATGATGCTGACCGACCGCCCCGGCGAGCTGGCCTTGATCTCGCGCATCATCGCGGACATGGACGCCAACGTGACCGGCGTGGATCACACGCGCATCGGCGGTTCACTGTCGATGGGTGATGTGTCCATCACCATCGACATGGAGACCAAGGGGCACGCGCACTGCGACAAGGTCATCGATGCCCTGGAGGCCCAGGGTTTCCGGCCCGTGGTGGTGCACTAGCGAACCGTGCGTCAGCGGCGACGTCGGCCCCGGGCGGTGAAGTACGTGATGAACGCGGCAACGAACGTGGAGAACCACAGGATGTTGCGCAGGCCGCCGGTCGTGTTGAGCTCGGGGTTGGACTGACCCAGGAAGTGCACGACGATCGCGGAGATGGCCAACAGCGCGGTCAACGCGATCAGCGGGACGGTCCATTTGGTGGGCGAGCGGTTCCAATGGGTAACCACGAATACTCCTCGAGTAGGAAATGCGGGGGGAACGACCCGGGGCCGCCCTCAGTCATTGAGAACGGCCCCGGAACATTGCGTCAGATGACGTGACGATCAGTTGTGGAACGGCTTGGCGTCCAGGATCTTGACCTTGATGTTCTTGCCGTTGGGAGCCTTGTAGGTCAGCTCGTCGCCCACCTTGTGGCCCCTGATGGCGGCGCCCATGGGGGAGCGCTCGGAGAACACCTCGATGTCCTCGCCGCCGGTGAGGTCCTCAGCGACCTCGCGGGAACCCATCAGGAAGGTCATCTCGTCACCGGCGATGTCCGCGGTGACGACCATGCCGGCTTCGATCACGCCGTCGTCGGCGGGAGCCTCGCCCACCTGGGCGTTTTCGAGCAGCTGGGTCAGCTGATTGATGCGACCTTCGTTCTTGCCCTGCTCTTCGCGGGCAGCGTGGTAACCGCCGTTCTCCTTGAGGTCACCCTCGGAGCGGGCCTGTTCGATACGATCAACGATTTCCTGGCGGTACGGCCCGGAAAGGTGGTCGAGCTCTTTCTTGAGTCGATCGTATGCTTCCTGGGTCAGCCAGGCGCCCTCGTTAGTAGACACGCTATCTCCGTTCTCGGGTGCCCACCGGGGTGGTGAGCACGTGTGAAAAACCCCGCCCCGGTGGTGAGCCGTGGTGGCTCGCTGCCCATCCGGGTCGGGGATCGTACAAAGTTTCTAGTACACCAGTGTAAGTGAGGCCACGGGCTGGTCTCAAAGCGACTCAGCCGCGACGCCCGTCTGGAGGGGTGTCAGTCGACCTTCCAGCAGGAATCCACGCCTACCGAGTTGGCCTCGTTGGTGGTGCGCACGGGCACTCGGTGAGTGCTGGTGCGGCCGTTGAGTTCTTTGGGTGCCACCTCACCAATGGTGACTTCGTTCCATCCGACAATCGCGTACTGCTCGTTGAGCGCGCGCACCGCACACGTGACCGTTTGGTCCGGGTCCTTGGTGAGATCGAAGTCCGCGTAGGTGTTGCCGGCATCCTGCACCTGGAAGCTGACGTCCTTGGCGACCGGTGCACTGGATTGCCCCTGCACGATCCACACCACGAACAGCGCAGACAACAACGTGGCGATTGCGGCAATGACCACCCACCCCCGGAAGGAGGGGCCGCGGCGGCCGCGCGGAGACAACGTCCGGTGCCCGGAGCCATAACGCTGCGCCAGGACATCGCCCGAGGCGGATCCTGACGCGGGGGTGGAAGAACTCATGACACCACTGTATCCAGTACGGGTTGGGATCCCCTGAGAATGCGTGGTGCGGGTGACGGAGCCGACAGCATTATCCGGTGCACGGGCGTAAGATACCGGGGATTGTGTTTTGTCCGAACCCCACCCGGGAGGCTCCCGTTCCGTGACGGATTATTCGAAACTCCGGCTCTTGGCCATCCACGCCCATCCGGATGACGAGTCCAGCAAGGGCGCGGCAACCATGGCTCATTACGTGGGCCTGGGTGCTCGCGTCATGGTGGCTACGTGCACCGGTGGCGAGCAGGGCTCCATCCTGAACGCGCAGATGGAGGGCGTTCCCTGGGCCGAGCGTGACCTGCCGGGTCTGCGCCGCGAGGAAATGGCTCAGGCGGCCGAGGCCCTGAACCTCGAGCACCGCTGGATCGGGTTCGCGGATTCCGGGCTGCCCGAGGGCGATCCGCTACCTCCGCTGCCCGAGGGCTGCTTCGCCCTGCAGCCGCTCGAACGCGCCGCGGCACCGCTCGTCCAGCTGGTGCGCGAATTCCGTCCGCACGTGATCCTCACGTATGACGAGAATGGCGGCTACCCGCACCCGGACCACATCCAGACGCACAACGTGTCCATGGAGGCCTACCGCAAGGCCGGCGATCCCGACGCCTACCCGGGCACCGGCGAACCCTGGACCCCGCTCAAGGTCTACTACGACCGCGCCTTCAACGTGGAGCGCTTCATCGCGCTGCACGAAGCGCTGGAGGAGCGCGGATTCCAGTCCCCGTACGCCGAGCGCATCGCCGCATTGCAGGAGACCGATCCCGAGGGTCACCGTCCGCCGGTGCCTCGCCACGAAACCACCACCAAGATCGAGTGCCCGGACACCTTCTCCGCTCGTGACACAGCCCTGCGCTGTCACCGCACGCAGGTGGACCCGGACGGCCCGTTCTTCGCCGTGTCCTCGGACATGCAGGCCGAGGTCTGGCCGTGGGAGGACTACTCGCTGGCGGATTCGCGCGTGGAGACCTCCATTCCGGAGACCGACCTGTTCGCCGGTATCGATCCTGACGCCCAGATTTCTTCCCCTCGAAAGGCGTAACCAGCCGTGAACATGTTGACCACCGTGCTGCTCCAAGCGGCCACGGAAAATCCCGCGGGTGACCTCAAGCCCGGTCTGGAACCGAGCCAGGTTTCGCCGGGGATCGCGGGCTTCATCGCGACGTTCTTCCTGGTCGCCGTGGTGATTCTCCTGATCATTGACTTCAACCGTCGCAATCGCCGGTTGCGGTACCGTGCCCAGTACGCCGAGCAGCGCGCCGCGGAAGAGGGCGTGGGCGGGTACGCGCACGGCCGCGACGGTCAGGTTGCGTCAGCAGATTCCGACGCCGACGCCGCCGCTCGCGCACCCAAGCCTCGCACGGCACCGGATGCGGACCGCGGGGAGAACGGCGGAAGCTCCGCTCGTCGTGACTGATCGCTGAACCAGACCAGAAGGGGTCCGCTCCGATGCTGAGAACTTGATTCTCGGCTCGGGCGGGCCCCTTTTTTCTGGCCGATCCCCTTATGCGTGTGAGGGGCTCGTGACATCGTTGAGTCATGACCAACAGGCTCGCCGACTCCACCAGCCCGTATCTGCTGCAGCACGCCCAGAACCCCGTGGACTGGTGGGAGTTCGGGCCGGCTGCCTTCTCCGAGGCTCGCACCCGTGACGTGCCCGTGTTGTTGTCCGTGGGCTACGCCGCGTGCCACTGGTGTCACGTGATGGCGCATGAATCTTTCGAGGACCCCGCCGTGGGGGAGTACATCAACGAGCACTTTGTGGCCATCAAGGTGGACCGCGAGCAACGCCCCGATGTCGATGCGCTGTACATGTCCGCAACCCAGCTGCTGACTCAGCAGGGTGGCTGGCCCATGACCGTGTTCCTCACGCCGGAAGGCCAGGCTTTTCATGCGGGTACCTATTACCCGCCGCGTCCCATGCAGGGCAGACCCTCGTTCACACAGGTACTCCACGCGGTGAATGACGCGTGGACCGAACGCCGTGAGCAAGTGCTTCAGGGCGCGCAATCGGTCACGGATGCGCTGCAACGCCATCCGGAGGCGGTCGCCTCCATGCTTGGAACGGATCGGCACACGGCGGGGCCGGTGCAGATCGATGCTCCGGATCCCTCAGGGGACATCACCCACCAGGAATCGCAGCTGATTGGCCCGTGGTTGGACGCACTCGAGGTGGCCCGCGATTCCACGCACGAGGGCTTCGGCAACGGCCCCAAATTCCCACCGTCCCCGATGCTCGAAGCGCTGGTGCTGCTGGCATCCCGCGATGGTGACTTATCCGCTCGCGCGGCCGAACTGCTCACGGCCACTCTGGACGCCATGGTCACCGGAGCGCTCCACGATCACGTGGGCGGGGGATTCTTCCGCTACTCGGTGACCCCCGACTGGTCACTCCCGCATTACGAGAAGATGCTCTACGACAACGCCCAGTTGCTACGAGTACTGGCCCACACCGCCAGGTACCTCGAAAAGCGCGGCACCGATCCCGTTCGAGCCGCGAGGTACCGGAACGCGGCCGAGGGCATCGTGACCTGGCTGGCCCGCGAGATGATCACGGAACAGGGCGCGATCGCCGCCTCCTTGGACGCGGACAGCGACCCCGTCACTCCTGGAGCGGAGCGCGAAGGTGCGTTTTACACGTTCTCTCGCGGCGACGTCGGCGAACCGCAGCCAGCCGTGGCCGGCTGGGGCGAATCCGGGTCCGTCACGGGAATCCTGGATCAGAACGTGCGAGAAGAGCTGTGGGAGCAACGCGAGCAGCGCACACCTCCGGAACGCGATGACAAGGTGGTGACCGCGTGGAACGGCATGACCATCGAAGCGCTCGCTGAGGCTGCCGTGCTGCTGGATCGCCCCGAGTGGTTGGAGACCGCCGAATGGGCCGCTGAGTTCGTCTGGACGCGGCACTGGAACGCGGAGACCACGACCTTGGCGCGCACGTCCCGCCAAGGAACCGTGGATCCACACGATGGACAGCTCGAGGATTATGTGCGGGCGGGCTTGGCGTTTCTGGCCCTCTATCGGGCCACTGGACTCGAGCAGTGGTACGCCCGCAGCTTGGAGTTGGCGCGGGCGACGGTCGAGAAGTTCATGCGCGGGGACACCCCCATGGATTCGGCGGAACCGGATGCCGTTCTGGTCGCCGCGGGTGCCACGGGCCAGGCGGACCCGTTCGACGACGTCGCGGCGTCGGCCCAGTCGTGTCTGGCCCGGTGGCTCGTGCTGCTCGGCCAGCCCAAAGTCGCCGGGCGCTCGAGCGACGAGCTGGTGGATCTGCTGGTGAAACCGGCCCAGGGGTTGGCCACTCGTGCGGCGACCGCGGCCGGGGGCACCCTGCACGCGTGGTTGCTGCGTGCCCAGCCGCCCGCGCTGCTCGAGGTGGTGCACGCGAGCAACGCGGATTGGGAGCAGGTGCAGACCAGCGCCGGAAAACGTCGTGTCACGGATGTCCTGGTGCTGGGTGAGGACCACGCACCCTACGGTGTACCCGAAGCATCAAGCGATGAGTTCGCGGTGTGGCTGTGTCGCAACGGTCAGTGCGAACTGCCGGTGCGCTCGCCGGAGAAGGTGGGTGAGCTCCTGGACCGGGCGTAGCGGCGTCGTCGGGCGTGTTGATGAGGAAGGGCGCATCACTCCATGAACATGGCCAGCATGATCGCGATGTAGTGGCAGACAAAGCCCAGAATCGTGCAGGCGTGGAACACCTCGTGGAAGCTGAAGACCGTGGGCAGCAGGTGTGGGCGTTTGAGTGCGTAGCAGACGGCCCCGCCGATGTAGAAGACGCCGCCGACGATCACCAGGAGGGTGGCCGGGACGTTCGCGGCAAAATACGCCGGAAGATACACCAGCGACAGGCAACCCATGATGATGTAGAGCGGGGTGTAGAGCCAGCGCGGGGCGTGCATCCAGAAGACGCGGAAGATCACGAGGGCAGCGCCCAGGGACCAGATGATGATCAGCAACACCTGGGCCGCGCTCGGGGATAATAACGCAACGGCCAGGGGCGTGTAGGTGCCCGCGATGACCAGGGCGATGTTGGAGTGGTCCAGCCGGCGCAGCACCGCGTTCATGCGGGGGCCCCAGTAGAAGCGGTGGTACACGGCAGAGGTGCCGAAGAGCATCACGGCGGTGATCGAGTAGACCACGCACGCGATGCGCAAATCCGTGGTGGGTGCCAGGAACACCGAGATCAGGCCGAGGGCCAGCGCTACCGGGGCGAATCCGGCGTGGATCCAGCCGCGCCACGCGGGCTTCTTCTCGATGATTCGCTCCGCCGCCGCACTCAGGCTCTCCGTGGCCCGGTGCACTGTGGATCCGGTGCGGGTACTGTTGCCGCGCGTCATATCACCAGTCACTTTCTCCGCTGCCAGCCGGAGCGAACACGGGTGTGTTTGGGGATTCGCTTGACCACCGGCGGCTGCCCATACGGGTAGTTTAGAGGGCATGGTTGTGTGTTGGCCCAGTCGAAACAGGGGAGGATCTCTACGGTGAAACTGCCTCGTCCGCTGTACTCGCTGTACGAGTCGCGCCTGGCCAGCAGCCTGAAAGAGGACACCCTGCCGCATCACGTGGGTGTCCTGGTGGATGGCAACCGCCGGTGGGCTCGCCAGTTCGGTGCCTCAACCGCCGACGGTCACAAAGCTGGTGCCCAGAAGATCGTGGAGTTCTTGCGCTGGTGTGCGGATCTCAACATTGACGTGGTCACCTTGTACATCCTTTCGACTGAGAACCTGAAGCGGCCCCAGGAAGAGCTCACCGCTCTGATCGAAATCATTTCGGGGCTCGTGACTCAGTTGCAGGACGAGGCGCTGTGCCGGATACAACCGGTCGGAGCGTTAGATTCTCTGCCCCCTCGGCTACGGGACCAGGTCGAGTGCATTGCGGAATCGACCGCGAACATTCCCGGACCCCACTTGAACATTGCGGTGGGCTACGGCGGGCGGCAAGAAATTGTCGACGCCGTTCGCGAAGTCATCCGCGACACCCGCGACCGCGGGGATTCGGTAGAGGCGCTCGCCGAGACCCTCTCCGTGGACGACATTTCCGCGCGCCTGTACACCCGGGGCCAACCGGATCCGGACCTGCTGATCCGCACCTCCGGTGAGCAACGGCTCTCCGGGTTCCTGATGTGGCAGTCTGCCTACAGCGAGTTCTACTTCTGCGAGGCCCTGTGGCCGGACTTCCGCCGCGTGGACTTCCTGCGCGCGCTGCGCAACTATGCGACCCGTCAGCGGCGCTTCGGCAACTGAGTCCCCAACCCGAATTCACGCCCCGTTCACCGCGAGTGTGACTTGCGCATCCTTGGAGTCCCTACGTTGAAAGCAACCGGTTACCCCTCAGCAACCGGTTGAGCCCAACGTCGGAAGGTTTCCATGACCGTCAGCACCGAATCCGTAGTTGCACCGTCCACCCCGGCCACGGCCGAAACGGTACGGTCCTACGTGATTGATACGTCTGTCTTGTTGTCCGATCCCCGCGCCATCCTCCGTTTCGCCGAGCACCGTGTCGTGCTGCCGGTGGTGGTCATCTCTGAGCTCGAGGCCAAGCGCCACGATCCCGAACTGGGGTTCTTCGCTCGCAAGGCTCTGCGGCTGTTGGACGATCTGCGCGTGGAGCACGGGGGACTGGACCACCCCATTCCGTTGGGTACCAGTGGTGGTTGCCTGGTCGTGGAACTCAACCATGTGGCGGACACCGTCCTGCCGCAGAGCTTCCGGCTCAAGGACAACGACTCGCGGATTCTGTCCGTGGCCAAGAACCTGGCACAAGAGGGCCACGACGTATGCGTGGTGTCCAAGGACCTGCCGATGCGTGTGAAGGCTTCCGCGCTGGGGCTCGAGGCGGATGAGTACCGTGCCGAGTGGGTGGGCACCGATGACGAATACAGCGGCACGGCAACCCTCAATGTCACAGATGATGAACTCGAGCAGCTCTACGCCGAATCCCAGGTGCACTTGGAACAGACTGCCGGGATGCCCACGAACACGGGGCTGGTTCTGCACTCGTCCAAGGGCCACGCCTTGGGGCGCGTGCACGATGACGGCAGCACCCGTCTGGTGCGCGCGGACCGCGACGTATTCGGATTGCACGGCCGTTCCGCCGAGCAGCGCTTGGCGATCGACCTGCTCCTGGACCCCGAGGTGGGCATCGTATCCCTGGGCGGCCGCGCCGGCACCGGCAAGTCTGCACTGGCCTTGTGTGCCGGCCTGGAGACGGTGTTGGAGCGCCGTGAGCACCGCAAGATCATGGTGTTTCGCCCGCTCTACGCCGTGGGCGGTCAGGATCTGGGCTACCTGCCGGGCACCGAGGAAGAGAAGATGAATCCGTGGGGCCAGGCGGTCTTCGACACGCTCTCATCGGTCGTCTCGACCACGGTTGTCGAGGAGGTCGTGGCCCGCGGCATGCTCGAGGTGCTGCCCCTGACCCACATCCGTGGCCGCTCTCTGCATGATGCATTCGTGATCGTGGACGAGGCACAGTCCCTGGAACGCAACGTGCTCCTCACCGCGCTCTCGCGGATCGGGCAGAACTCCAAAGTGGCTCATCGCATCCGAGGGTGTAGCTGGTTTCTGAAGCCGCCTGATTCGAGGAGGCTGCGGGCGATGTAGT